>VBHS01000021.1 GCA_005881295.1 Chloroflexota bacterium | reverse complement strand
TACGATGAAGAACGCAAAGAGCGGCCGAAAGAACAGATCAGTGACCAGAAAGCGCGTCGCACGCCCAGATCTGTGCAGCGTGAGTGCGCAAAAAGGTTGCCCACGTCTGGCCTTGTGGCTGCTGTGTGCGAACCGTTCTCATGTCCTTCTGGATCGTGCGCTTGCACACACGGATGCCGAGTTTCAACAATTCTCCACGAATCCTTTCAGCGCCCCAGAGCCGATTATCCTTCGCCATTTGCCTGAGGAAGCGCGATGGTTTGGGCGGCGACCTTCGGCTGGTGGGAAGAGGCCTTTGACTTGTGTTTCCAGACAAGGCGAAAGAGCTCCCGATGGAAGCCGAGCAGCGTCTCTGGTTGAACGATGAAGAGCGTTTGCTTCCATGTCCGAACCATCCGTGCCAAGAGGACGAGGAGCACGCGATCCGTTTTCGTGCATGCGGGGCGTTTCACCTGGCGCCGGAGGATGATGAGCTGTTGTCGCAAGAGGGCATTTTCTGCCACCAGCTCGGACTTGCTTCGGCCAAGGTCGGCCAGGGTTTGCAGCGGCAAGGAGGAAGTGAGCGGTCTGGTCCACTGAAGAAAGCCAGCTCGCAGTCCTGTAACGAGAGGACCCACGAGCCGTTTGAGACGAGGAAGAATCACCATGGGCTGCTCCTTCAAGAAGATGGGTTGGGGTTCAGGTGGCAGGGCGAGCATCGGTTCTCGCCTTCACATTGTACCTGAGCTGTACGTCTTTTGCAACCAGAGAAGGTATGCTCTCTCGCTTTTACAGTGGTTTTCCCGAACAGATGACCCAAGTAGCCAGTACAGCCGTATCTCCTCCTCTTGAGCAGTTTGGTGTCCACTGCCGGGAAAGGCTTCGGAACCGTGTTCAGTCAGCTCCTTGCGCCACTCTGGGATCGAGGTATCCGAAATACCCAGCTCGCGGGCGCGCCTCAGCATCGGCTTGCCGCTGCTCTGGGCTAGCCGCACGGCTTCGCGCTTCAACTCCGGTGTGTAGGTCTTTTGCACCTTTTGCATGATCCTTGTCCTCCTTTGAGAAGAGTCTATCCTAAGCTTCTCCTCTTCCACAAATTCGGGGCAGGATCAGGATGGTATCTCCTAAAATAATATAGGAGTAAAATCGTCGCTATGCCTTGAGACAGCGTGCTGATCACAACGGGCGGATCACGCGGGCCGGGTTGCCGACGGCGACCACGTTAGCAGGCAGGTCCTTGGTCACCACCGCACCAGCTCCCACAACCGTGTTCTCTCCGATGCTGACCCCGGGGAGGATGATCACTCCGCCTCCTAGCCAGACGTTGTCCCCGATGGTGATTGGCTTGGCCGCCTCGAGTTTCGCTCGGCGCGCTGCTGCCTCGACAGGGTGGGTGGCGGTCAGGAATTGGACATTGGGGCCGACCTGAACATCCTCGCCGATAGTGATCGTCGCGACGTCGAGCAACACGGCACCGTAGTTGATGAAGGTCCGCGCACCGACGTGAATCTGGTAGCCGTAGTCGCACAGCAAGGGCGGGCGGATCTCTGCGCCCTCCCCCAGAGAGCCCAGCAGATCACGGAGCACGGCGAGCCGCGCCTGGGGGTCGGAAGGATCACTGGTGTTGAACTGCTGCGTGAGCTTGGCCGCATGCCGACTCTCAGCGGCGAGCTGGGGGTCATCGGCGATGTACAAATCGCCAGCCAGCAACCGCTCACGCATGCTGCGCCCATCATGCGCTTGCTGGGCCGAAGGATGGGCGTTTTTCAACTGTGAATCACCCATTCCAGATTACGGGCTGTAAGCCAGATGCTCCATTGTGGCCATCTTTTCCTGGTAACTCCTCAACATCAGCAAGGAAATGATGCAGAGAATGAATTCCGAGGCTGCCTCCGCGGCCCAAATCCCCGTCAAGGAGAAAAGGCTGGATGCCAGCAAGAGCACCGGCAGTTTGACGAGGATGATGCCCCCCAGTGTGATCAGTAATGCTTCCTTCGCCCTGCCGATTGCTTGAAAATACGCAGCGACCATCACCGAAATACCGCCCAGCGGACAGGCAAACGACAGGAATCTTAAGGCCGCCTGTCCTTCGGCGATAATCACGGGTTCCTTTGAAAGCAGCGCAATCAGTGTTGCCGGAATCAGCAGGCACAGGCTACAGACAATCAGCCCGTATACGGCCGCCGTGCCGAGAGAATAGGTGATGGTTTTGCGGACCCGGTCAAATCTCTTCTGGCCGAAGTTATACCCCAAGATCGGCTGCATCCCCTGCATGATGCCCGTCTGCGGCGTGTTCAGCCCGGAATAGAGCCGGTTGACGATGGCAAAAACGCCCAGCGCGCTGTCTCCGCCGATCAGCCTCAGCAGGTTGTTCGTGACGATGACGACCATGCTGGCGCTGATACTTTTGACGAACGAGGGAAACCCGATGATGATGACCTCGGCTATGATCGACCAGTCCGGTTTGAAAGAAGACACCTTGATCTTGTATGACCGGTTCTTTCTGAAGAAGAAGAAAAAGATGCTCATGCCGGCTGAGATCGCCTGCCCCAGGACGGTCGCCAGGGCCGCCCCGGAAACGCCCATGTGCAGGACGATGATGAACAGCCAGCAGAAGACGATATTGGCACTCACGGGGAGAATCCACATCGCCGTCGAGTAGCCGACATTGCCGTCTGCCCTGACGATCGCGGAGTAACCGGTGCTGGTGATCGCGCCGAGGAAGATAATCCGGCCGTACTCGATGGCATAGGGCGCAACGCTGTCCGTCGCCCCGAGCATGGAGACGATCGGCCGGATGAAAAGCGCGCCGAACACCGTTAGCGCAATCGCCACGGTCCAGAAGATCAGGAAGGTATTGGCGACCGTTCTGGAAGCCTTCTCCGTTTTCGCCTCCCCGAGCGCCCTCGAAACCAGCGATGCACCGCCGGTCCCCACCGTGGTGGCAACGCCCCCGAGGGCCAGCAATACGGGCGAGATGATCGACGCCCCTGCGGCGGCCAGCGAGTTGATGCCAACCGAAAGGAAGTAGGTGTCCGTGACGCTGTAGATGGCATAGACCAGCAGCGAAAGCGTGGTCTGGGAAGACATTTCCAGGAGGAGCTTCCCAATTTTCTCCGTGCCCAGGCGTTCGACCCTTGAGGGACCATTCATTGGAGGTCAGTTCTCCTTCAGCCAGTTCAGGGTTGGCACCGTCAACTGCTTTGATAGGTTGCTGACATAATCAGAATCATACTTTCTGTAATAGCATTCCGTTTTCATCACCAGGGCGAGATGCAGTGTGTACAAGTGGCATCTTTCATCCTCTTCGTGCGTGAAGGTGGTCTTGCCATATCCCCGCATGCTTTCGGAGACGCCCCCAAAGGCTAACGCCCGGAATTGTGCCTCCATCAAGGGGTCGGCCCAGAGCGCCCTCTCAAAATCGAGGATGCCGGTGACCTTGCCGTCCTTGACAAAGAAATTCAGGTCCCAGGCATCCCAGTGGACCAACCGCGGCGTGGTGACAGTCTCCAGGGAGGGAGCGTGTTTCAGGACGGCTCCACGGATTTCGTCAATGGGAGAGCCAAAATCCGCCTGTTTCCTGGAGCCATCTTCCAGCACCGAATCCATGATCGTGATGAAAGCCTCTTTCCAGGTCTCACCGCGCAGGTCGCTGTTTCCATCATAGCCGAAATACGTGCCCGTAAAACCGTTGATCTCCCGGACGATCGCGCCGATCTGCTGGTCGATCTGCGCCTGCATCGCTCTTGAAAAGGATTCTTTCACATGCTCGTAGTTGTCCCCGGTCAGCTTCTCCATGAAGAAATAATCTGAGTCGCATACATCCCGGGCCGTGTCAAAAGAATAAATCTCCGGCACGGGGATGGCCGAGTTCTCACGCACCAGGCGCATAGAGGCAACCTCGGTCGCCATGATATTCTTCTCATACGCCAGAACTTCAGCATCCTTGAGCGGCGCGATCTTTAAGATAACCTCCCTCCCGTCGGACAGCCGGACGTTATATGCCGCGTTAAACCAACCTTCCTTTAACTCACTCACCGCATCTTCACCGGCTGCAAGTGGGGTCCCGCCAAAGGCCCTCTCGACCATCCGTGCAACCTGCTCCCGCGTCTTTCTGTTTTTTGTTTTGCTTTCCATGTTCTTCCTCTCTTTGCCAAAATCGTTTTTATTTGATTGTCTCCAACTCTCGCAAACCGAACGCGGGAACCCATTCCCCTGCGATTCCCGCTTTTCGCGCAACAATTCGTTGCTCTGTAAATAGACTGGTTGGCGAGTGCCGATTTTCATGCCCTGGTTCCTCGAGTGTCCAGCGCATCGTGCCCCATGATATGCGCCAAGCGATGCAGCGGTACTCACTCGGCCATCCGAGAACCAAAGCGGTGCTGCACATCATGCGGACAGACCTCCGCCAATATGGCTCTGCCTGCATATGTTTTGACGCGAGAGCCAGGGCACGTTCTAAGCGTGCCTCTCCTGCACACCACATCCGAGCCGTTTCTCTTGTTCTTGCTTTCTCTATCCTCCAATCAGGTCCCAGGCCGCTTCACCCATGGCCCATCGTGGATCGGTATTCGGGGTGTGCGTTTTGCGTTTGTCATGAGACGGAAACCGGAGGGCTCCATTGCGCGGGGAGAGCGAGCGCGTGCTTGCACAGTTGGGGCATTCCACCAGCTTGATGCCACTCTCCAGAAAACGCTTTGCTTCGATCTCCACTCGGCCCGCAAAGGGGCATTTGAGCGTCTTCGCCGTTTCCAGCTGATCTCCGACGAAATCGCGGGTTGCTGCACGCTCAATCCGTTTTTTGCTGCCTGTGTTCCTTGTCGTGTTAGGGGATGCACTCACCTCCGAGGTGCCATTCACCGAATGATCTGGAGGGGTAGTGCCGGGAAGAGGGGCCGGATTTCCAAGCAGTCGCTTGAGTTCTTCCTCGCCTTTGGTTTTTCCTAGCTCCACTTTGCGTTCTCCTGTACGAGCTTCTATTTCCATACGCGCCCGCTGATCCGGCTGCAACGCATGTCTTTCGAGTGCCTCGATGGTCAAAGTGGTTTCTCCCCGCTTGCACAGATCGTCCACTGTTTCTACCAACCAGTCAGAGAGTACCCCGATGCACCCCAGGCTCCACTCTCCGAACCAGCGCCAGTGGGAGAGCAGGCCGTCCACATCGACCTCAAGCGGCACCTCTTCCAAGAAGGTGCGCAACGCCGTGGCAAATTCCGCACACTCGGTTGCGTCGTTCAAATGGTAGCGGGCAAAAGGCAGATCACGCATCCGCCGTGCAGCTTGCGCATTCAGATGGCAGCAATCGTACAAATCAAAATTGCCGACTAACACATGTAGAACATTCGTTTCCGAAGTTATGGTCTTTAACCAATCGAGTTGGGCTGTGGGCTTATGTGGCGTATCGACATACATCAGATGCTGCGCTTCATCCACGAATACCACTTTCACACGCAGCAGCGAAAGCGCGTATTGGACCGCTTCTCGCATCTCCAGCCACTCTGCGGGATCACGACTCTTTCTCTCTGGGTTGGTAAACAGCGGCAAATTCTTCCCCCGATCTCTCACGGCCACATGCCCTTGGAGCTGTTTGAGAACTTGGCGGTAGTAATCCAGACGAGCAGAAGTGCCAACATCTTCAGGCTTGGCACGGATGACAACCACTGGCACGACCGATGGATCAGGTTCTTCTGCTCGCAGCTTTTCGGCCACCCGCTGCATGACAGTCGATTTCCCCACTCCAGTTGCCCCAAAGACGGCCAAGATCGTGTACCTCCTGCGCCCAGAAATGCGTTGCATCAAGTCCTGATCCATTTCTTCCAGACGAGGATGCTTGACTTTAAAGTCGATGAAGGCGTCCAAGCGGGCTTGAAGCGTTGGCTCTAAAGATGACATTAGCGATACTCCTCATAGCGTGAAATCTTGGTCAGGTCCAATTCAATGCGTGGTGGCGCGGAGAGCGTTGGCTCCGGCGTTTTCGGTCTCTTCAAGAGGATGGCCTCTCGCTGCGCTTGCTCTTCCAGATCCAGCTTTCGCTGGAGCAAAAGAGCCTCATCGCCCTGCAGTTTTTGCAAGAATTGTGCCAGGAGTGGACCATTGATGGTGATCCGCTTCTGGTTGTGCTGGCGCTGCTGTTCTCGCCACTCATCTAAAATGAGGTTCCACTCCCGTTCTGATCGTCCATGCACCTGTGCGAAAGCGTCAGCGATGCATTCGA
>VBHS01000020.1 GCA_005881295.1 Chloroflexota bacterium | reverse complement strand
AATATGAAGGTGAATACTGACAGATCCTTCGCTAGCGCTCAGGATGACATGGCCAGCACTGACAGATCCTTCGCTAGCGCTCAGGATGACATGGCCACCGCCGAGTAGCAGGTAAAATATGAAGGTGAATACTGACCTCCTGCCCATCAACTATGATAAGGAACTGCTCAAAAGACGCAGTCCCTGGTATTGGCTGGCGCTGCTTCTCTTTGTGTTCAGCCTGTTCACACGGCAGCCACCGCTTTTCCTCGCGGCTCTGTTCACGATCCTGGTGGCTATTGTGCCTGATCTGTGGTATCGCAACGCGCTGCGCCACCTTGTCGTTCGCCAGTACGTTAATCACCGAAATGTCATCTTTGGCGAAGAGGTCACGCTTTCTGTGAGCATTGAGAATCATAAATTTTTACCTTTGCCCTGGCTTAAGGTCGAGAATAAGATTGTGCCTCCACTCGCTGTCTTATCGAAAAAAACTTTTCGGCTACAGAACGAGCGAAGAGATACGCTTGCCGGCACATGGCTGCTCTGGTCATTCCAACGTGTGACGCGGCAGTATCGTATGCGTTGCCAGGAACGCGGCTTTCATAGATTTGGGCCGGTAAGACTTCGTAGTAGCGACCCCTTTGGTTGGCTCGAAGGTGAAGTAACGGCGCCGGCCCTGGAGTCCCTGGTGGTGTATCCGCTGATTGCACCTCTCGAAGCATTAGGGCTTTCGTCCGTGCATCCGTTGGGCGAACACAGCACCACACGAAGGCTTCTGGAAGACCCGCTACAAGTAGCAGGAGTACGCGACTACGTGCTGGGAGACGATCCACGCCGTATTCACTGGAAAGCGACAGCGCGGACAGGCGCATTACGCAGTAAAGTATACGAGACTCCGGCGCTGCGCAGGCTCCTCCTGCTCCTGGATGTCTGGAATTATTCCGAGGCAGCAGGGGGTACCGATCTCGAAATTCAGGAACTGACGATTGCAACAGCGGCATCGCTTGGAATATGGGCACTCGATGAAGGCTACATGGTAGGCCTGCTGGCAAACTGCTCAATGATTGCGCCTTCTGCTGGCCAGACGCTCCCAGTGACCCGGCCTACAGGGGAGTCTGATACCATTATTACATTAGATAGAGAGGAATTTTCTGCCGGCGACCTCTCTCCTGCTACTGACAGCGTTCCATTTTCATCCGATGATGGGCAGTACGAGCGCCTTCTCTCGACATTAGGCCGCCTGGTTCCCCGGTATAGCGGGTCAATAGGAACGCTGATGGATACGGAAGAGAGAATGTTCCCTCTCGGTACAACAGTACTTCTGGTAAGTGCGGCAAGCTCTCTGGATGAGGGAACAATTGAACGCTTACAGGACCTGCGTATGCGAGGCGCTGCCGTCCACCTCATGTTGACAGGTAATCCCGACGCCAGCGAAAACGTCGAGACCTATGATTTGCCTGTTCATTTTGTGGGAGGAAAGGAGAAGTGGCATGAACTCATCAGAACTGCCGGGAACGAAAAGAACGGGGCCGTTGGAACAAGCTCGAGCATCCTTCGATTGGGTTGAACTCCTTGCTGTTCCCGTTGCTATCTGCGTCATGGAGACACAACCTATTGTGCTCGTTCTTGCGTTTGGAGCAACAGCTTTCCTGGGAGATACTAATGCTGTCCCTTTGAGCGAAGGAAGTATTACGCTGCTATTGCTCGGCCTGCACTGGTGGGCAAGGGCTGTTTCCGCCCTCACGCAAGGTAGATCGAGTAGAACGAGAGTAAGACTTCTTCAGCTTCTCGGCCTGTGCCTTGCCGTTGCTATCACTGTTGTCACGCATATATCACTGCTGAATAACATACCTGCACTTCTCTTCTCCATCGTACTTATCGTCGGGTTCTGGAGTGCCGGCATGTACCGTGTGCAAACTGGCCCCAGCGATGACTATGTGCTGACCTCTTTTAAGATTGGCCTGGGTGTACTTCTTGGAGTGCTGATACTCACGCTGCTCACTTTTATTCCTGTACCTCAACAGTTGCAGGATGACCTTACACGCGCGCTGCCGACTTTCTTTCTGAGCGGTTTGATTAGTCTTTCGTTTACACGCATTATGATCATCCGCAAGGAGAATGCAAGCTCTGGCCAAAGAAGTTCGCATGGTGATCCAACACGAGCATGGCTCCTGGTACTCACACTATCATGGATAATCGTCGTGATTTCGACCTTCGCCTTTGAAGTCTTCGGGTTTCAGCCTCTAGTAGTGGCAGCGTCGTTCCTCTGGAACGGCCTGGGAATAGTTGTAAACTGGATTGGTCTACTACTGACACCTCTCTTTAGCTTTATTGCCAGGCTTTTTCCTTCGATACCGCTGCAGCGTCCATCGTCAGCTCCTCCCGCTCATCCCAACAATCAGCAGCCACCTTCTTCACCCGGCATTTTAGGAGTAATTATTTTTCTTGGTCAGCTAGTAATCCTTGGAATACTGTTGTGTATTCTGTTCTACATAGTGATACGAATAATTCTACATATATGGGGTGCGACCCCTGATGATGAGAGCGAGGAGGAGATACGCGAAAGCTTATCGATACAAGCGGTCCTGAAGGCACGTCGAGAGGAGCAGAGACGACGCACACAGAAAACCAATGCTCTCGCTGCGCTTGAACCCCTTGATCCCACCTCTGCTCGTGCGCGCTATCGCGAGCTCCTTCAGGAGTTGGCGTGGAATGGAGAAAAACTGGGACGGCGAGCGAACGAAACTCCCTCCGAGTACGAGAAGCGCCTCCTGACTCTGCTGAAGAAGGCTCCTTCTCCAGCAGAGGGAGATGGCGCACCCCCTGATCCTGCTATGCTGGATGAACTGACTGCGGCATATATGCAGGAACGTTATGGAGGGAAGCATCCTCGTCTCCAGCATGATGCGTATGTGCCTGGCTGGATAGCTCGTTTTGTGAGGCGACTTGCTGAAAGCACTACGCAAAGGAGTTCTTCTCCGTAATTTGGTCGATTGATACACAGGGCTTCATGGGTACACGAGCTGGGAGAGCGCCGTGGCGAGCACGGTTGCTCCACGCGCTGCATCCGCCAGAGGAGTTTCCTCGGCGGCACTGTGCGAGCGACCTTCTATACTGGGCACAAATAGCATCGCTGTAGGCAGATGTCGTGCCATGGTCTGACTGTCGTGCCCGGCTCCGCTTGGCATGGCTTTCCAGGTGGCCCCACATGCTCCGGCGGCTCTGATGAGCAGGGCCTGAAGCGCCGGGTCCATCTGCTGGGGCGCGCTCTGGCCGGTAATCTCGCTAGAGAGCTGCAGGTCGCGTTCTTGCGCGATGGCCTGGCAGCGAGCCTGGATGGCTACTGAGAGGCGTTGCAAGGTTTCCGCATCTGGATGGCGTAGATCGATGGAAAAGCGCACCTCTGCCGGGACGACGTTGACCGCCCCTGGCCTGACATCCCACTGACCCAGCGTGACGACGGCGGGTCGTCCTTCTTGCTGCACCAGGCGGGTGATTTCCACAGCCATCAGCGCGGCCCCCTGCAAGGCATCGCGTCGCAGGTCCATCGGGGTGGTGCCCGCGTGGTCGGCGCGCCCTTTTACGGTGATCAAGAGATGCTGCAAGCCGGTTATGGCCTGTACAATGCCAATGTCAATGTGCTCATCGAAGAGGATGCGGCCTTGTTCAATGTGCAGTTCGAGGAAGGCATCCAGGTCGGTGCGGATGGGCGCGCGATATTGGTCAGGAGGCAATCCTGCGGCACGCATGGCTGAGGCGATGGAGATGTTTTGCTCATCGCGCAATGCTTCGAGCTGGCTCTCCTCGATGAGTCCCAGGATGGCTCGCGTGCCCCAGTAGCGGGCATGGAAGCGGCTGTTCTCTTCTTCGCACAAGGCCACTACTTCCAGTGAGCGCTGCGGGGGTCCCAGGTGTTTATGGAGGGCCTGCAGGGCGACCAGGCCGGCCAGGATGCCCAAGGCGCCATCGAACTTGCCACCCAGTTTGACGGTATCGAGGTGTGAACCGGTGAGGATGGTGCGTGTATCGTCGAGGCCACGGAGTCGTCCAAAGAGGTTGCCCACGGCATCTTCGTAGACATGGAGGCCGGCGGCGCGCATCCATTCAGCCAGTTGTTGACGTGCTTTGAGCCACGCGGGGCTGTATACTGGACGCACGATGCCGCCTTCAGGCTGCCAGCCAATGGTAGCTAGATGGTCTATGTAGTGTTGCAGGGTGGGGGCGTCAACTTGTATTTTTTTGATTGGGTTGGTCATGGGTGGTTCTCCGGGGAGGACTGGTTCTGGCTCCCTCTTTAGTATACCAAAGTTGAGAACTCAAGTTTTTAGCGCTTTGCCAGCAGCATCACCATCGGAATCAATCCTCCTGAGAGTGCGCGTTGTTCAAGTTCAACGTCTTGAAAACCGGCTTTGTGAACTGTTTGTTCTGTGCTGCGGTTCCAGTGGCAATTACCGGCAAAGAGCCTGTTAATAGGCGTTAGAAGATCCTGTACAAACGCGAGAACGCGGCTGTGTGCGCGTACATGCTCCACCATCAGCAGCCGGCCTCCTGGCTTGAGAACGCGACGGATTTCTTGCAGGCCACGCAGGGGGTCGTTCACAGAGCAGAGGACCAGCGTGCAAACGACGCAGTCAAAGTACGCGTCGGCAAAGGGTAGTTGCTCGACGGGCGCCTGGGTCAGGATAACAGGCACATGCGCGGTTTTGGCCCGCGTGCGCGCGTAGCCGAGCATTGCGCTATCAGGCTCGGTAGCTTCTACTCGCTCAACGTACTCGGGGTTGTAGAAGGCAAAGTTCAAGCCGTTGCCTGCTCCCACTTCCAGCACCAGTCCCTCTGCCTGCCCAACAATTTCCTTGCGTATTGGTTCCATAAATGACTTTTCTGACGCTCCCCGCGACGCGCGCTCGTAGTAGGCGGCGAATAAGCGACGGAAAGTAGCAGGCGCTGGCATATGCTCCTGGCTCATGGTGATATGACTCGCTTTCGGCTTTTGTCTCTTTGCCACGCCTCAATGAGCGCGGGTGTTGTGAACAGACCAGCAGAGAAACATCTTACATTCCTGTCATTTTTCCCACGGGAAGTGGACGGTGTGCTACACTGTTATTATGTCACGTTAATATTTCGTCTGCACTGGTTGTGGTTTTCGTCGGCGGCCTCTCGCAGCGTTGATAAGACAACCCCACTGGTGGCGATGCCGCAGAGGACCAGATGCCTGATGTCCTGTGCCCGCAACAGCACCTCCAGATCGCTGCCCGCGAACGCACTGACACGCAGTTTTGTGACCACACTATCGGTCGGCAGTGGAGCAATGGCCGGATGAATCTCCATCGCCATCATAGCTCCTTGAAACGAAGATGACCGCTGCTTGATACCCGCAAACAATTTATTGCGCGGACTGACTTCCGGATAGCCCTGACGAAATTTCACCCTGACGTAGAGAACGGGAATAATCGCCGCGCGAGCGGCAGCAATGGTTTGAGCCAGGCGCGGGAGCAGGTCGCTGTTCTGAGCATAGCGCTCAACGGTACTCGGCTGAACGTCCATGACGAGAAGCGCGGTCTGAGCTGATGGGTTGGTGGTAGACATTGTATCTCCTTTCGGGTCATTGTATAGTATTGTACATCATTGAGAAGCAAATCTCGCCACGGAGGGTGGGGTCCTGCGGGCCGTCGTCTCATGACAGACGCAAAACGACGACTCCCACTACCCGACGACGATGGGCCAGGGGGAAAACGGACTGGGATGTGGCGGGTCGAAGAGAGAAACAGATGAAACAAAAAAAGGAAAAGAAGAAAAAGTCGAGGACCATCCCTACGCAGCCCATATCGAGTATCGAGAGGGGGTGGCTCATCAGACGGGCCTGCCTGATGGATGCGCTGATATCGTCACTGCTGCCCAGGCGTTCCACTGGATGGAACCGACGACGACCCTGGCCGAGATCGCTCGGATTCTGCGACCCGGAGGACTCTTTGCGGCGTATGACTATGATTCGCCACCAGCAATCCATTGGGAGCTTGATCGGCTCGCTCAGGAGGGAAGTTTGCGCTTCGTGGAGCTTGTAAGGGCTCGCGGGCTGGCTCAGAGCCTCAAGATCTGGCCGAAGAACAAATCTCTCGACCCCCTGCGCGAGAGCGCTCACTTCCGCTTCACCCGCGAGGTGTTGCTTCATCATATCGAGCAGGGAGACGCGGCACGGTTTCTTGAGATGATGCAGAGCAGTGCGCTCAGCCACCAGTTCCAGTTCACCGAACAAGAGGTCGGTTTTGGTCGCCTCAGACAGGCCGCGCTCCAACATATCGGGTCCGAACCCATTCCCTGGTATTTTAGTTACCGAGTCCGCATCGGGATCAAGTGAGTGCAGGGATGTGAAAAAGAAAAGCCCATCACGCTTTGCCTGCGTGACGAGCTTTTCTTGCTTCTTTGCTTGAGTGTATCTCGTTGCGCAACCCGAGGG
>VBHS01000019.1 GCA_005881295.1 Chloroflexota bacterium | reverse complement strand
AGTTCATAGAGGCCCCGCAAGATCAGGAATGGAGCAAATGCATTGACACCACGCACAAGTTCGGCCGGCTTTTCTATTTGTTGCGCTATTGCCAGCGCCGCGAGGATGATGTTAAATTCCAGCCCAAGCAATTCGTAGTCTTTATGATGCGCCTCGACGTAGCTAAACACGTACGTGATCAACCGTTCATAGACGATCGTATCTTCTTTCAAGTGTGTATGGGCATAGTCGGCTATCGTCTGGTGGAGCGTGTAACGGTCTTCCCCACTGCTCTCTAACAGCCCTGTATCGGTCAATGCATCGAGTGTTTCTACTGTACAGGCAGCTACCACGAGGGCCGCCTCCTCCGAAAAACTGTTCGGCTTGGGTGGGAAGACCGAGAGGGCATAAAGCGCGGCACGCTCTGGCTCGTCTAGCCGCTGGTCAGTGACCTCGAAGACCGATAGTAATGACAGGGATGTATGCTGGGAAAGGCTCGTATGGCGCTCCACTGGTCCTTGCGGTTCACTGATTCGTAATCGCTCCTCGGCACTCGTCAGTCGCTCGATCGCCGTGCCGATGCGACGAGATCTCCCGCTATGGGACTCCTTGCGCAAGTAGTTGCCCATCAGCTTGAGCGCCAGGGGAAGCCCTCCAACTGCATGAACCAGTACTGAAGCCTTTTTCGTTTCACGATCAACGACGCCTGGAGCCAGCTTTCTTAAAAGCTCGATGCTATGGTGCTCGTCCAACTCCTGGATCATCGTAGCGCCATCTACGGTGATATACGTAGCGATAGAAGGAAAACGCGTGGTTACGAGGTGAGCGCAGTTAGGTCCACCGACTTTCATGGCCAGTGCATCCTCGACATTCCAGGCATCATCAATGACCAGCAGCATGAAACGTGAGCCAATGATAGCTCGCAGCGTTTTCGCCCATTCCTCGACACTGCTGATTGCTGCCATCGTATTTTCTGAGATGCCCAGCAGCGTTCCCCAGCGGCTCAAATGCCCTGCTATGTTAGGTTGTGGTCCCAGGCCGGCCCACAATATACCATCTCGGAAATGCTCTTGTATTGCCGTATCGTGTGCCAGCGCGATGGACAATGCCGTCTTTCCCACCCCTGGTAGACCATTCAGCGCTGTCAGCGCAACACTGCCGCCGTTACAAAGCCGTTGCTGTATCCGACCAAGTTCTCCGTCGCGCCCCACCAGGGCTATTGCTGGTTTAATAGGGATCGCTGGATCATATATCGCCCCACCTTGCGCGGTCGCTCCACCTTCTGTGGTTGTTCTCTCCACAACATCTATCGCCCCACCCTCTGTGGTCTCCCTTTTCCCCATACCAGCCACCGCCTCACCTCCCGTTGCTATTCTCTCCCCCACATTCCACGGCGTACCCTCCACACCCGGGCTAATGTCCAATTCCTGTTCACTCTTCCCGAAGAGGGCGCAGAGCTTCCGTCGAAAGTAGGGATTGGGCCTGGTGATACCGCGTTCCCAACGGCTGATATTGACATATGTCGTGCCGATGAGATCAGCAACTTCTTGCTGCGACCACTTGCGTATAGTGCGTGCCTCGGCTAGTCGCCACCGGGGTTGAGGTGTGGTCTTTGGTATTTGCATCCTCATTCCTTCTAGCCGCGCTAAAAAAATGATAAAGATGTTAAATTAAATGATAACATAAGTTCTTCCGTATGTATAGACTTTACGGGCATAATTAGGTTGTAACGAATCCTGTGCGACGAGTCCCCCTTGTCGACAAGACGATGTAAAAAAATAAACGCTGCTTAAGAGCGCATCGGGGCATAGTGATAAGGAGTACTGACATGCAAGTAGTAGCTTATTGTGAAGAGAAAGCTACTCGCAACAACGTAGAACAAATCACTGAAGGAATCAGGCATTTTTCTTTGCAAGATGCGCTGCCAACTGGCTACAAACTGGCTCTGAACATGGAGCTTGGCACACTCTCATACCTCTCCATTGGAAACGAGGGACCACAATTGGTTGCCCAGCAGCAGTTTACCGCCAGCGAAATGAGCATCCTGCTTCCCCTCCTGGACTCGTACCCCTATTATTGCCCCTATGAGGTGCTGTACGCGAGTTTCTACAATGGCAGCGTGAACGATATCGTTGTTGCCCGCTGTCGCCAGCGTCTCCAAATGGCACAGGATATCGGCACGTGGGACCAGGAGATGAGACCTGTACGCAATGTACTGTCACGCACGCGCCTCAAGTTGCGAACCTTTGGATTGACCGTCTCATCTATCTTGGAGACAGGATGTATTCTACGCGGAACGCCCACAACACCGTCAGTTCAAAGCACACGACAAGCCACAATACACGGGAAATCTTGAATTATTCGTTCCTTTCGTAATGGAACTGGCTGTAGGTAGCAAAGCCTCCTACAGCCAGTTCCATCTATAACTGTTCCTTCTCCTCTTGTTTGTGATTGGAGAAATCAGAAGAAGACGCGAGAGGCGCCGGCAGCGGCCTCGCAAAATAGAATGCAGTATTATCAAATCCTCCATCAGTGCCTGGATCCGCAACGCCAATCATTTGCCACCCAGCCTTGCCAAGTTGAGCTAAAGCCATCCCCAGCCGCCTGTGCTCATGTTCCAGGTGATTTCCATCTGCCTGGTAATAAACCAGAATCCATTCCCCTCGGCGGATGCCGCCTGCATGGTCCTCTGCCAGGCAACAGTATTCCCATTGTTGAGGCACGACGATTTCACGCTTGAAGAGCCATGTCGATACATGAACGCTCACCAGTTCCCACCCCTCATTGCCCAGTTGGTTTCTCACTTGCCGGGCTGGAGGTGCCACCTTTGGATCAATAACTTCTCGCCCGTCAACGTGTGTAACATTGCCAGTTCCTGGATCAAAACCAATCTCAAGGTATGCCCATCGTGCCATAATGTCGCTCCTGCTGCTCGTCTCTTTAGCTTAGCTTGCTCGGGAGACTTTCTCTCCTAACCTAATAAACGTGCACAATAGTGGCATTATGTGTTTTTAGAGTGGCAGACGCAGGTTTCCCCATGACTCATCTACCGTCAATAGTAGACTTCATTATCGGTCTACGACAGGTATTGCGATTGTTGAGGTGGAGTTTTGCCGAGGTATTCATGAACAACAGAAAGAATATCCTGCGTCCTGAATGGCTTGGTCACATAATTCCTGGCCCCGGACAACCGCCCCTTGAGGCGATCTAGGACGCCACTGTGACCGGAAAGCATGACAATGACTGTGTGATTGTACTGTGGATGCGATCTCAGGTATTGCGCGAATTGGTAACCATCCATCCTCGGCAGTGAGATATCAAGAAAGACCAGGTCAGGGGCGACATGTTTCTTTTCTGTCAGCGCACGTACAGCTTCTATTCCATTAGAGTAACTCACGTATTCGATTCCTTCACGTCTCAGGCTTACTTCAACGATTTTGCGCACTGTAACTGAATCATCGATGATCATTACCAGTTTACTCATACTTGTCGCTCCTTTCCATCTTGATATCTTTCTCTTTATTATCTAAACGATGAAAATAATTGAAAATCGCGTAATGTGAATGCCGGCATGACGGCTGATTTCGGCACAATCGAGAGGTGGATGTGCAGCTATCCGTCCGTCATGCTGGTGTTGTGTATCGCTCTTCATTCTTTCCTGGTCTCACGTTGAGATATGACCGGGTCTGAATGCGCTCACCAGGCGATCCACTGTTTATAGTATATTGTTGAGTGCTGCCTATCACCTCCTTTCTAGCTCCCTTCAACAACCCCTTTCCTAACTCAAAAAATCATGTAGCATGCGGGTACGACTGGGTTGAACCAGTTTGCGCAATGCCTTATTCTCCACCTGGCGAATCGTCTCATGAGTTACTCCCAGCTTCTTCCCCACCTCTTTTAAGGAATGTTCCGGGATCCCCTCGAGGCCGTAGCGCAGGCGCAGGATCTTGCGTTCGTCGGGTGTAAGATTTTTCAGCAGATCCTGGATGTGCGTCTCAAGCATCTGCGAGATAACGACCTGCTCCGGTGAGTACGCGACATCATCCTCCAGCGTATCGCTGAATGACGGTTCATCCTCTGTGCTGCCGTTCGGCGCGTCCAGGCTGATAGTGTCCTCGCTGGCTACCAATAGCGCGATCACCTGCTGCACGTTCATCTCCATCTCCTGGGCGATATCTTCCACTGTCGGTTCTCGTTCCATCTCTTGCTGTAGTCGCTGTCTGACTTGCATCAGGCGTTTCATCTCTTCCTTCTTGTACAAGGGCACTCGGATGGTACGAGACTGCCTGGCCAACGCGTGCGACATCGCACGGCGAATCCACCATGTCGCATAAGTACTGAACTTGTAGCCCATTCTGTAATCGAATTTATCTACGGCATGGATAAGCCCGATATTCCCCTCCTGTACCAGGTCCATCAGATCCATACCCAGACCGATATACTTTCGAGCGATGCTGACGACCAGCCGCAGGTTGGCCTCGATCAACTGGCACTTGGCATTCTCTCCATCTTCGATAACGTAGCGGTTCGGCTTCGGTTTTCTTTGTTCCAGCTGGCCTCGCTCTATACGCTGGGCCAGCCCGACAACCTCCTCTGCAGAGAGTTGCTGGACACGCCCTATCTCGTGCTTGTAGAGATACTTGCTATCCCGCAAGCAATGTAGTTCCTGATCCTGTCGTAAGGTTGTATTGGCATCAGGTATACCGATCTTCAATTGATAGCCTTCCTCTGAAATCGGGTTCAGGAGGGGCGCTATACGTTGCTTATATTGGTCGCCCGGCTGTCTTCCTTCGGGAAGACGTGTGGCTACTGCGCTGGAAGTTCCATAACGTTGATCGTTCATGCAATAATCCCCTTCAACTGATCACACCGTTGTAGGTGCGATATGTACTACAATCACACTGATGTTATCCAGTCCTCCGCCTTTTAAGGCCGCTCGGACTAAAGCTTTACTTGCCTGTGATGGGTTATTTCCCATCTCTTTCAAAGTCTTTTCAATCTCTGGATCCCGCACCATCTCCCACAGTCCGTCTGAACAGAGCAACAAACAGTCGTTTGCTCGTAAGGGAACAGAAAACCGGTCTACCTTCACACGTGACTCCGCTCCCAATCCTCGATAAACCTGGTTGCGATTTGGATGGGTGTAAATATCGTCACGCGCTATCTGGCCTGCTGCTACTAGACGGGCGACATGCGAATGGTCACGTGTCACTTGTGACAACCCCTCGCACTCGCGATAGTGATAGGTGCGGCTGTCACCGACATTCACCACCAAAGCGGTTTTGTCCATCACGAGTGCAGCGGTAATCGTTGCTCCCATCTCGGCATTTACCTCCTGGCTGCGCTGTAGCACCCCCAGGTTTGCCTGTTTTACACTTTCCACCAGCACATCGATGAGGATATCGTCAGTCATCTCTTCACTACCTACAATGTTCGGTAACAACGACTGCAAAACGGTTTGAACCGCCAGGTAACTGGCATCCTGTCCATGCGCATAGCCGCCCATGCCATCCGCTACCACAAATAGACCAAAGGGGAGCAGCTCGCCATTATAAATACAGGTACCCTCAAACGCGACAAGACTATCTTCGTTGGACTTATGCCTGCGCGTGATACCGGCATCCCAGCCCACTCCCACATTTAAATGGAGCGAGAGTTGCCGTTGCCAGGGGTGGGTAGGTGCCTGTTGTTCTTTCTCTAAAGAATTGGTTAGCACTAGGGGTGGTTTCTGGCGCGCGGGCAATGGTAATGGCGACCATGGCAAAGCCTCCTGTTCCTCGCTAATGTCGTTGTGAGCTTCCTGCAAATCAGCCTCAAACTCTTTACGCTCGTGCTGCCCCTGCCTCCAAAGCCGGATAATAACGATGCACGCTCCTAGAAATAGTCCCCACGCAATCAACCATGTAAGAGACTGGAGGGCTAACAATGCGACGGGAAGCATAATCACAGGTCCACGCAGCGCCCATAGTTTGGCAAGCTGCGGTATCACCGTGAAGAGTAATATCCATGCTCGCGGAGGAAAACCTCCGGGAATCAAGTAAATACCTGCACCGGCAATTGCCAGTAGCCCCCAGGAAACGCGCCTCAACCATGGGTGAAGATCGTAGGCAAGTTTTAACTGTTCCAAAATAATCTTTCCCCCTGATACACCCTCTATCGCGCGACCATCTCCGTAAACATGTGAATTCTCGCTACAACACCCTTCTGGACGACCACGCGCAATCCACCGAATCCCGCGGTCAGCGATGTATCGTTTGCCGTTACCATCCAGTTAGAAGGCTCAGCCTGATCTGTCAGCCACGCTTTGGCCATAAGCATCGATCCTACGACGCGAAAACGCAGC
>VBHS01000018.1 GCA_005881295.1 Chloroflexota bacterium | reverse complement strand
GGCAGCGTAATACTGCCTCCAAGCAGGTGCACGGATTGCGCCTCTTCGATTGTGTGGCGTATCAAGGCACGGCGTGTTTTGTGTTTGGCAGACGCAGTTCCGGCTACTTTGATCTACGTATGCTTGATGGGACAAAGCTTCATGCCAGTGCAAATTACAAAAAGTTGACAGTTATCCAGAAGGCTTCGGCCTGTTTAGTGGAAAGGAGGGCGGCAGTTCCTCCCACCGCCTGAAGGCTGGTGGGTCTCCTTGCCGCGTGTTTGATGAAAACCCGAACCGCTGTTTTGTATAGAGAGCGAATGAGGAAAGGCTGAATGTCAGAAGCGACAGACGAGTTCAAGCGAAATCTCAAAATTGCCTTTGATTCCATCAACGAGGGACAGACCTTCACCTTTCTACGCACTTTCAACGAAGGGGATGTAGCACTATATTTTCTCATTTATAAATATATCGATTTGTGGACAACACATCAAATCCTTTTTAAGAAAAAACAAGTACTTTTGAGTGTTTTTTAGCCTAAATGTAATTTAGATGGTATACTTACTTTTGTTCATCTCGACTCTGCTCATGGATGAGGGAGGGGTGTCTCTTACCGCACGAAGCGATAGGTATTCTCGTGAGATATGCCGATGGCGATGTAGTGGTAGTAGCCGCTGAACCAGGTTCAGCAATGTAGAGGAGGTAGAGATGTTTGAACCGCGGAACATGGAGAATGATATCGATAAACTCCCCACCGCCCCAGAACATCCTCGTATTGCGCCGTCAGATCCACACGACATCATAGCAATGGTGCAGCAGCATATTGCTCTGATGGCAGGTCAAATGATAGAACCTATCCTGGTTCTTGAACAGCTCACACGAATTTGCCTGCAATTGCGTTATGTAGGGCAGCGCAACTATAAACTGGTCATTCAGGAGTATTCGCAAGCGGTCGAAGTTTATCCTGACAATGCGTATCTTCATTTCTCATTGGGCACTATTCACCAACAATTGGGTAATTTCGATAAGGCGGTCAACGCTTACAACCTGGCACTCTGCGAGAGTTCACTTGAAGTGATCGCCAGATACAATGCTGCGCGATGCCTGCTCTACCAGGGACTATCAGATGATGCAATTCAGCAGCTATCACAGGCATTGAGAAAGGTGCGACAGACTTCAACAGGGACAGAGTCCCTTGAGGACAGAATATGGACTGCTCGTCCTCGTAAAGAGAGTGGAGAGAACGGAACACCAGAGAAAGAAATATTAAAGCTCATTGAAAAAGCTGAAGAGCGCATCAAACGGCAGTCCCAAAAGCAGACTCTACTACCACTAAAACAGACTGCGCCCACTCAAAGTACCGCCGAAGCGCCCCAGGAGATACCCGCTATTCCTTCTGAAGGCGCACTTTCCGAAGATGCACCCCCATCAGTACAACCGGATGAGCTACGCATCCGTGATGACCTCGCAGGAATGTATGTGCAGCGAGGTTTTCTGGATGACGCTCTTGCCGAACTGCACGTGCTAACAATTATCTACCTGCGGCGCAAGCAGTTAAGAGAGGCGGGAGCTACCATACGACGCATTAGCAGAATTTATGCACGTGTAGGAGACGTAGAGGAGGCGTTGATAAACCTGCGCCACGCAGCGGATCTTATGCCTGGCGACGTGGACCTTTTACGTGAGATTGTTGACTACTGTCTCCAACTGGGGATGAGAAAAGATGCAACTCAATACCTGATGGTAATTGCCCGGCACTACTTTGATCATCGTCAGTTCAATGAAGCGGTTGCGGTACTCCAACTCTTGATCACTTATGATGCTAAAAACTATGAGGCATATGATTTACTTGGTCAGATCTACCAGTTGGAAGGCAAGTTTGAGCAGGCTAGCGGGGTGTACCGGCGCCTTGCCAGGTTACACAACGAAAGCTCAATCGCGTGGGAACGCCAGGCAACTTTGCAAGAATTGCGGACAAAGAAACCTGAATAATCCAGCATAATTCAGCCCCTCCCTTTTTTCTCTTGAACTTCCTCAACTATTCTCGTACAATGACTTGTACATAGAAGAGATGTCCCCCTATTGCCACCACGAATTTACCACGATAGAACAAAGGAGTCTATGATGACACAACGCGAAGCGGTGATTGTTGAAGCAGTGCGCACTGCGGTAGGACGCAGGGGCGGACGACTGAAGGACTGGCACCCGGTGGATTTGCTTGCCCAGACACTCTCAGCCCTGGTGCAACGTTCGACGATCGATTCGGGAGTAGTAGAGGATGTGATTGTAGGATGTGTGAGCCAGGTAGGAGAGCAGAGTCTAAATGTTGGACGGAACGCGGTTCTCGCGGCGGGTTTTCCTGAAACTGTACCAGGTACGACGGTTGATCGGCAATGCGGTTCCAGCCAACAGGCTATTCATTTTGCAGCGCAAGGTGTACTCAGTGGTGCATACGATGTGGCAATCGCGGGCGGCGTTGAGGTGATGACGCGTGTACCGATGGGCTCTTCGTACATGCAAGGTCCCGGAGAGCCCTTTGGTAGCCAGATGCTGAAACGCTATGATAATGGGCTGGTTCACCAGGGCATCAGCGCTGATTTAGTGGCACAGAAGTGGGAGATCAGCAGGAACGAACTCGACGAGTTCAGCCTCGAGAGTCATCGCCGGGCTGCCCGCGCGACAGCAGAAGGACGCTTCAGCAGCCAGATCGTCCCTATTCCTGTAAAAAACGAGGATGGCACTACGAGCGTATTCGAACAGGATGAAGGGATACGCACTGATACCAGCCTTGAGAAGTTAGCCAGTCTTAAACCTGCGTTTAAGCCCGATGGCTTGATTACCGCCGGTAACTCCTCGCAGATTAGCGACGGTGCAGCAGCGGTGCTCATCATGGAGCGCGAGACCGCTGAGCGATTGGGACTGAAGCCGCGCGCGCGCTTTGTTTCCTTCTCTCTGGCGGGAGATAATCCTATTCTGATGCTGACCGCACCGATTCCTGCAACATTCAAGGCGCTTGAACGGGCAGGACTGACCATGAACGATATAGACCTGGTGGAGATCAACGAAGCATTCGCCAGTGTCGTGCTGGCATGGCAACGAGAGACCAGGGCTGATTTTCAGCGTGTCAATGTAAACGGAGGAGCGGTGGCGATAGGGCATCCGCTGGGTGCCTCTGGAGCACGCCTAACTACTGTCCTGCTGCATGAACTGGAGCGCACCGGCGGACGTTATGGTCTGCAAACTATCTGCGAAGGTGGCGGAATGGCAAACGGCATGGTTATTGAAAGGATATAGTGCTATGCTCAATTTTGCGCCAACGCAAGAGCAGGAAGAGATCCGCCAACTGGCACAGAGCCTGGCAATGGAGCAGGTACGCCCACAGGGACGCAGCGCTGAACAACAAGGCGATATCTCACCAGCACTGATGAAGACACTTACACAGACCGGACTGACAACACCTTTTCCAGAAGAATATGGCGGCTCGGGAGTAGTAGAGGCGGTAACATATACGTTGATCGCCGAAGAGTTGGGCTTTGGCGACGGTGCGCTGGCAATGAACATTATCGGATCGCTGATGGGGCCATTGACAGTGCTACTGGCGGGAGATAAAAGCCAGCAGCAGCACTATATTACGCCGTTCTCCGATGCTTCGCGGGGGCATCTACAACGGGGAAGCCTGGGATTCGCCGAACGTACCGGCGGTTATTACGTAACAGAAATTAGCGCAACGATACGTACGGAAGGTGAACAGTATATCCTTAATGGCAGCAAGCGCGATGTGATACACGGAGGGCAATCCAGTCCACGTGTGGTGCTGGTACGCCTTGAAGGAACAAGTGGAACCGGGGGCCTGTGCGCATTGATGGTTCCACTGGACATTGCTGGCGCACGTGTCAGTCTTGATGAGGGGAAATTGGGGCTGATCGCGGCACCAAGCGCGGCATACACGTTCGAGAACGCGCCGGTCTCCGCGACCTGTATGCTCGGTCAACCTGGAGGCAGTGGAGTATTACGAGCTGCGGCATTGTATAATATCTTGCGCGCGGGCGTTGCGTGTGGCACGGCACGAGCGGCGCTTGACTATGCGATGGATTACGCCAGGGGGCGCATTGCCTTTGGACGCCCAATTGTCTCATACCAGGGGATCGCATTTATGGTCGCGGAGATGGCAATGAAGCTAGATGCTGCCAGGCTACTTACCTGGCGCGCGGCAACAAGTTGGGACCGGGGAACTGGTTGTGAGACGCTCGTGCAGGAGGGCGAAGCAGCACAGTACCAGGCCATAAAAATCGCGAAGTCAGCAACGATAGATGCCATTCAAATCCTGGGTGGGGCAGGATTCATCCAGGATCACCCAGCTGAAATGTGGATGCGTAACGCGGCAGCAATGGAGTAGCATAACATGATTGATTTTACCCTCAGCGAATTGCAACAGGCAGCACGCGACTACGCTCACCAGGTCGCTCTGGAAGAGATGCGGCCTATCTCGCTCGAATGCGACCGCACGGAGAAGATTCCCGACTCGTTCATGTGGAACATGCAGCGGCGCTTCTGGGCAGGAGCTGCCGGTCAAGCACGCACGCAGGCACAAGAAGGAGAAGAAAAGCAGGACAATATCCTCTCGATCCTCTCTCAGGAGGAAATGGCGTGGGGGGACGCAGCTCTCTCCACAGCGATTCCTGGGCCCGGGCTGGCTGCTCCTCCAATTCTCTCCCAGGGAACGCCTGAACAGCAGGCGAAGTTCCTTGGCCCGTATATGGATGGGCAATTGCATTGGGGTGCGCTGGCGTTGACAGAACCGGGGATCGGTTCGGATGTGGCTGGCATGTCTACCACAGCGGTGCTGGAAGGCGATGAGTGGGTGCTCAATGGTCATAAACACTACATCACTAACGGGGCTCGCTCAGACCTGGTAGTTACGTTCGCAACCATTGATAAAAGCCTGGGAAGAGAAGGCATCCGGCCGTTTGTCGTACCCAGGGGTACTCCCGGTTTTGTAGTTGGACGTATTGAAGAAAAAATGGGTTTACGCGCCTCACAGACGGCCGAACTGATTTTTGAGAACTGCCGGATTCCCAAAGATCACTTACTAAGCGGCCGCGAGAGCAGCAAGAAGGCAGGATTTAAGGCAGCTATGGGCACGTTGGACGCAACGCGCCCGATGGTGGGTGCGCTGGCTGTTGGCATCGCGCGAGCAGCGCATGAGAAAACCTGTCAGTGGGTGCAGGAGGAACTGCCAAAGGGATTCTCCGTGTATAAACGCCGGGAGATCGAGCTGGAGTTGGATGAGATGGGCCAGGAGTTGGAGATGGCTCGCTTCCTTGTGTGGCGCGCAGCATGGATGGCTGATAGGAGGATTCCGAACTCGAAAGAGGCATCTATGTGTAAGGCCTACGCGGGGGGATTAGTGATGAAGGTTACATCGGCAGGTGTGCGCATTTCGGCTCCTGGCGAAAACTCTGAGTCCAGACAGTTTCTCCAAAAGTGGTTCCGCGACGCGAAAGTTTTTGATATCTTTGAGGGTACAGCACAAATTCAACGATTGGTTATTGCCCGCCGTTTGTTCCCAGAGGTAGATATCCCGTAAAGCCTGTCTATGATTATGCAAAGCCAGCCCAGTAAGTCCTTTACTGGTGCCGGCTAGCATAATATATTATTTCTGGGTATTTTCTACCAAAACTTCTTCCTCGTCGTCCAGCAGAATATCATCTTCCTCTTCGTACTGCTGATACAGTTTGGCGATGAGAGAACGGTTGTCGCGTTTGTTTGCGCGGCGTCGCTCTAACGATTCACGCTTAAGGTTGTCGCGTTTCATCTCTGAGCGTTTATCACGTAGCTTCCCTCTCATGCTTTCACCTCCTCTCCATTGGGATAGTGATGCGTTGCTTTCTAGCAGACAGACACAATGTGCTGAGCATGTTGGTAGAGCCTTTCCTTGAACAGGTAGATACGTCTCCCACAGGAACATTCGTCGGTAAGACGTACAATAAACTGGCAGATCATTTCAACTCTCTATGGATGTAGTTTTGATGTTTTCATGTTGAGGAGAACCAGCGCATTGTGAGGAAAAGCGGGGTGATAAGAAAACGCCCGGATACTAAAGGTAATCCGAGCAGCAACATCAATCGGCATAGAATTACTTACTACACTCCCATGTTGCTCAACGGATGAGTTCCACCGTTTCGAACACATTGCGCGACTCTTTCAAGCACTTTCTGCATAGAACTCACCCCCCTTTAAACTATGGGTTTTCTTACTTTGCTACTAACAAAACAACGCTAATGCTAGTATGAGTGTACTTGTAGATATGGCATACGCCATGTTTTGTCTTCTGATTTTAGGCGCTCTTGTACTATTAGCCGCCTGCGGAAGTAACTCCACAAACACGGGCTCACCGGCATCAACACCAACCGCAACGACCAACACAGCTCCTAATACCCCTACTGCCACGTCTTCTGGCAGTGGTTATGGTCGATATGGCAATGGAGGTGGCAATACGACTCCGACAACGACTACAGCTCCTACTGGAGCGACGAAATCGGCGACTATCACGACGGATAGCAGCGGCCAATTCACATTCAGCCCTACATCGATGACGATCTCGGTTGGTACCACTATTGTCTGGAAGAATACCACACAGACTCCCCATACCGTGACGAGTGATGATGGCAAATCATTTAATTCTGGAGACTCAGCACCGATTGGTCCCAATGCTACATTTTCTTGGAAATTCACGAAGGCAGGGACCTTCGCTTACCATTGCGATTTCCACCCCTACATGAAGGCGACCATCATCGTAAAGTAGCTCCAGCAAGTTTCAACAGATGAGGGATACCAACTAATAAGTGGCTCAATGCAGGCATGTGCACTGAGCCAAGATGTTTAGCTTTGGTAGTTGCCAGCCTGGGTTAAAAATATTTTTAGCAGGCCATAGATGATGAGAGCAGCGATTCCAACCTCGAGCACAATCATTGTGAGCCAGAGCCACGTGAGATTGTGCGTATGCGAGGTGACATCCAGCGAATTGACGAATAGCGGAATCAAAATCAATAGTGGAACTGCAAGGATAGCGAGACAGAGGAGTATAACAAAGGCCGGCAATATGTAACGCCACATACCTGAGTCGCGTAAGTTTTCGGTCTTGGCTGTACCATAGGCTGTTCTATGTTCAGTAGCTACTATCTCTGAGGATGCAGGAATGGATTTCTCTGCTGGTGATACCATGGTAGACTGTTCAGTGGTGGTTTTCTCGTCCATGATCTATCTCCTAATAATCCTGTGATTAAGGCAACCTCAGTATATCATAATTTCTCGTGGGGAAAGAGCGAGTCGCGCGTTATATTGTACACAGCAAGATAGTTTGATACAATGCAAGCAATTTCCTCTCACTCATCGTTGATAACTTAATCTCCATCCTGGCCATAAGAAAATAGGAAACTATGCGACAGAAGCAAGAAGCCAGTGCACTTGAGAACGAAACTGTCTCCTGGTGGAGTTGGCGCCCTGGCATTAAACCACGAAATGCATTTATCATCGGAGGGCTTCTTTCGTTGGTTGCTTTGTTACTGCTTTGTCTCGGGCTGTTTACTCTGATATTTGGAATTGAGGATAGCGTATCGCAGCCACTTCAAGTACCTGGTATCGTGACTCAACATAGAGCAAACAGCGGTGATGGACAGCTCCGCCTGAGGATTCGTGTACATACAACAGGTTTCTCAGACGAAGTTGTCCCGGTCGTTTCAGAAATTGAGTTTCATAGTATTCGTGATGGCGATACTATTTTGCTGGACTATTCACCAAATCTGCACATTTTGTATGCCCTGGAGGGTAACGGCCAGCGCCATGTCCTGCCAAATTCCGGGTCATCAGGAATTTTTGTTGGCGCGGTGGCATTGCTGCTCCTGGGTAGCGTTCTGTTGCTCTATCCAGCAGTATTGGCTTATTGGGGATGGCGTGATTTGTATGACAGGAGAGAGAGTCGCTGCGAGATTACGGGGAAAGTCATCAGTTTACGTGCGGCAGCACAGACACGCGCCGGTCGTCCCGGATTAACCCCGCGCCCGACACGAACATGGTACGGCGTTGCGCTCAGTTTCATTGATACATCCGCTCTTGAGCAGGTTATGACCTTCGCAATCAGGGAAGAGGTCTATAAGTCATTACGTCGAGGGGACATCGTTCATATTACATATTCGCCCAATCTGCATTATGCCTATGTTGTGGAGCCCATCGAGGGTGGGGAGCGTGCCGAGTGAAAAAGCAAGCCCTATTGCGTGAGATACAGCGAAGCAGCCAGCAGGTGCTGGACACTATCTTTCCACCACGCTGCGCAGGATGCAAAAGAAGCGGAAACGTGCTTTGTTCATCGTGTATTGCAAAGTTTGGACCGGTGATACCTTCTTCCTGTCAACGCTGTGGGAGAGCCATACTAGAACCAGACATGATCTGTCGAGCGTGTTACGGCTATCCTTCAGGGCTGAATGGGTTACTCTCGTACGGTAGCTATGAGGAGCCTCTCCGCTCCTGCATCCATGAGTTGAAATATGACGGGAATGTACGTCTGGCAGAACCGTTAGGCTTATTACTGGCAGAAACGTTCGGTCGCTTCAGTATGGTTACCGATGCTATTGTCCCCGTGCCGTTGCACCATGATCGACAACAGCAACGTGGCTATAATCACGCACAATTGTTGGCAGAGGTCTGTGCCAGGCAGTCGCGCGTCCCGTACCATGAGCATATGCTGGTGAGACACCGGGCTACCCTTCCTCAAGTAGGCCTTTCAGTGCAGGAACGATACCAGAATATCGCAGAAGCTTTTCTCTGCACGCCATCTTACGCAACTGGTGCGCTCGTTGGACGTAATATAGTTATTATTGACGACGTTGCGACGACAGGGGCGACATTGGAGGCCTGTGCGGCACCACTCTTCGCAGCAGGAGCAAAGGAAGTGAGAGGACTGGTGCTGGCACGTCCGCGATGAGGAATACCAATTCAGAAAGAGATTGTACACGAGATTAACAGCAGGGTGTGTTATAATAAGCCACAAAAGAGTAATGTGCCATATGCCAAGTAGTAGTATTTCTGTTTCGATATATCATTAAAAGAACTGTAGAAGTACGACTAGTCCTGAAAATAGAGAGGATTATTGATGTCGAACAATGGGAAATGGATCAGAATGAGCTTATTATTGCTCCTGGTTACGCTGGCCATTGTTCTGGTTGTGGTCTTTTTCCGTTCACCATCCGACACGCAATCGGTGAATGTCTCTACCATCCTGGCAGACATTAAGACGGACATGCACAAAAACCAGCAAGATACGCTCAACGTCGCTAGCAATACACTTACATTGACGAGGGGAAACGCCCCAGATGCAGCCAAGGAAGCAGCAAGCATCAATGATACATTTGATACAACCCAGGTCCTCAAAGACAACGGTATAAACTACTCAAATAGCCACCTGCTCGTCTTGCAATACGAACCACCAAGCGCTTTGGGAGCGTGGGTGAATATACTGGTGAGTTTCATTCCTTTTATTGCGATAGGAGCATTACTCATCTTTATGATGCGCCAGGCGCAGGGCAGTAATAACCAGGCGCTTTCTTTCGGGAAGAGCAGGGCGCGCATGTTTATGGGTAATAAACCAACGGTGACATTTGCTGATGTCGCCGGCGTTGAGGAGGCAAAGCAAGAGCTACAGGAGATTGTCGAGTTTCTGAAATATCCTGAAAAGTTCGTTGCTCTCGGAGCACGTATTCCTAAAGGGCTGCTCCTTGTTGGACCTCCCGGAACAGGTAAAACGCTTATCTCGCGTGCTGTTGCCGGCGAGGCTGGAGTTCCATTTTTCAGTATCAGTGGTTCTGAGTTTGTAGAGATGTTTGTGGGGGTTGGCGCCAGCCGCGTTCGTGACCTCTTTGACCAGGCAAAACGCAACAGCCCATGTATAGTCTTTGTGGATGAAATTGACGCGGTTGGCCGCCAGCGCGGTGCTGGTCTGGGTGGCTCACACGACGAACGGGAACAGACCCTCAATCAGATTCTCGTGGAAATGGATGGCTTCGATACCAATACCAATGTGATTGTAATCGCGGCCACGAACCGACCTGATGTACTGGATCCTGCCTTATTGCGTCCCGGCCGCTTTGACCGGCAGGTAGTGCTGGACCGCCCCGATATTCGTGGACGAGTGGCAATTTTACAAGTTCACGCAAAAGGGAAGCCCCTGGATAAGAATATATCACTGGACACGCTGGCAAAGCAGACCCCTGGTTTTTCTGGAGCTGACCTCTCCAACCTTCTGAATGAAGCAGCCATCCTGGGAGCGCGAAGAAATAAGCGTACTATTGGCATGAGTGAGCTTGAAGAGGCAATTGATCGAGTGGTGGCTGGTCCCGCTCGAAAGAGCCGCATCATCAGCGAGCGAGAAAAAGCAATTACAGCTTACCACGAGGTTGGCCACGCTCTCGTAGCGCGATTACTTCCAAATACCGACCCGGTTCATAAGGTATCGATTGTAGCCCGGGGGCAGGCAGGCGGCTTTACGATGCTGCTACCAACAGAAGATCGATACCTGTGGAGCAAACCGCAATTCGAGGATATGCTCGCCTACGTTCTGGGGGGGCATGTTGCTGAACTCATCATCTTCGGAGAGGTAACCACCGGCGCTTCAAATGATATTGAGCGGGTGACAAAGATCGCACGTTCAATGGTGACTGAGTATGGTATGAGTAGCCGTATCGGTCCGATGGCCCTGGGGCACAAGGAAGAACTTGTCTTCCTGGGACGCGACTTTGGCGAGCAGCGCAACTACAGCGAACAAACGGCACGTGAGATCGATGAAGAGGTACGGAACATCATCCAGGAAGCCTTTGATAAGGCCTATAATATCGTGATGCAAAATAAGACCCGCATGATTATGATCAGCGAACGCCTCATCAAAGAGGAGACGCTGGAAGGTCCTCTCTTTGAGTCTCTCTTCAACCAGCCGATCAACGATGATCAGTACGAGTCACCCTCGATACTGGCGGGAATACCAGGTATTAAACTTTCGGGAAATACTGAGCAGGGGAAGCTTCTGCCAGAACCGGTGAATCAGCAATTTAAACCGCCATCGAATGCCGATTTGAGTTGAGATCCATAAACAGCAAAGTGGAAACTTTTTCATGGTAGGAGGTATTTTAACATTGTCTGATACATATCGGGAGATTGATAGCTGTGTGACCGCCCCACAGGGTTTCCGCGCCGGTATCACAGCCTGCGGTATCAAGTCTGACGGCTCAATTCCAGACCTGGCTATCCTGGCTTCAGATGTGCCCTGCATCGCTTCAGGAACATTCACTACGAGCAGCACACGGGCCGCCCCTGTACTGGTTTGCCAGGAACACTTGAAGGGTGACAGAGCGCAAGCAGTGATTGTCAACAGCGGGAATGCCAACTGCGCTACTGGCGATATTGGCCTGCATAACGCTTATCGTATGACGGAACTGGTGGCGAAGAAGCTGAATCTAGAGCATGAGATGGTGTTATGTTCTTCCACCGGTATCATCGGTCGCCAGCTTCCAATGGAGAAGATCGAGGCAGGTGTCGCGGCTATCGAGTTGAGCAAAGACAAGGGAAATGCTTTTGCTGAAGCGATAATGACGACCGATACCCATCCAAAGCGTATCGCGCTGGAATTCCAGATCGAGGGCCGCACGGTGCGCCTGGGGGGAGTGACAAAGGGTGCCGGCATGATCTATCCAAATATGGCGACGATGCTGAGCTATTTGACAACTGATGCAGCGATTACCCATGAGTGGATGAAGACAGAGGTAAAAGCCGCGGTCGATGATTCGTTCAATATGATCTCGGTGGACGGTGATATGTCTACTAACGACACGTGTATCCTCTTTGCAAATGGGCTGGCAGGTAATACACCAATCGATGCTGGACATCCAGAGGCGGAGATATTTCGCCAGGCGCTACGCTATGTGACACAATACCTGGCACGGGAGATGGCACGCGACGGTGAAGGTGCGACGAAGTTGATGATTGTCCATGTAAACGGAGCACGGGATAAGGCAGACGCGGTAAAAGCAGCCAGGGCGATTACGCTATCGCCCTTATGGCAGTGCGCGCTGGCAGGTGGGGATCCCAACTGGGGACGCATTTCCGCGGCACTGGGTGCCAGCGGATGTGCATTGGACCAGGCGAGGTATGATATTTCCATTGGTGATGTGCAGGTAATGAAACATGGCCTGGCGGCACAATATGATCAGGAGGCAGCCAGGCAGGCTATGGCAGGAAACGAAGTGACGGTGACGATTGACCTGCATTTAGGTGAGGATAAAGCAACAGCATGGGGATGTGACCTGACTCACGGTTATATTGACGAGAATACTCTCTATACGCGTTAACAAGGAATAACACTATATTTTTTCAAAGGAGAAAACGATGACGACAATTGAGACCAATAAACGCGACTGGGCTGCACTTGAGCAAAAGTATTACCAGGGAACATTCAAACGCCAGCCAATAACGCTCGTGCGTGGTGAGGGCACGCGGGTATGGGACAGCGACGGGAGGGTACTGCTGGATTTTGTAGCGGGCATAGCCGTCAATGTACTGGG
>VBHS01000035.1 GCA_005881295.1 Chloroflexota bacterium | reverse complement strand
AGGCGAACGAATGCACCGAACTGATGATACCGCTGCGAACCTCGAAGGTGCCGAAGATCGCCAGTGTAAACGAGGCCACCACCAGCACGAGATTCCAGACTTTGAGCATGCCGCGCCGTTCCTGGACCATCGTTGAATGCAGGAAAGCCGTCGCCGTCAACCAGGGCAGCAGCGCCGCGTTCTCTACCGGGTCCCAGCCCCAATATCCTCCCCAACCAAGCACATGATAAGCCCACCACGCGCCCAGGATCAGGCCCGCCGTCTGAATCGACCACGATGCCAGCATCCAGCGACGAATGGAGCGCAGCCACGCGCTGTCCAGCTTGCCAGTAATCATGGCGGCAACCGCAAAAGCAAAAGGTATCGAGAAACTCATGTAGCCCATCAGCAGCATCGGCGGGTGAATCAGCATGCCGGGATCCATCAACAGTGGATTCAAGCCCACGCCATCTGGCGGTGCAACGGACAGGCGCGCAAAGGGATTTGAGACGGTGATCAGCACGATCAATAAAAAGGTCTCGATAGCCATCAGCGTCGCCATGACATAGGGCGCCAGTACAGGCGCTACCCGTCTCGCGGTCAGCACAAAGACGGCGGAGAACACCGACAGCATCAAGGCCCAGTAGAGCAGCGATCCCTCCTGGCCGCCATAAAACGCTGCCGTCGTGAAATACCACGGCATGGCCAGGTTGGAATGTTGCGCTACATAACTGACCCCGAAATCATGGCTGAGAAACGAGACGACCAGCGCGGCCGAGGCCAGGACAAGGAAGAAGGCAACCGCAAGGACACCGCGCTTCGCGCTTTCAACGAGCCGCGTGTTCTTCCGCTGCGCGCCCAGGACGGCCACGCAGCCGGTATACACGGCAAATCCCAATCCAAGGATGAGAGCGATGAATCCTAAATCCGAAAAATGCACAGGTATTCCTTACTGAGTATGAAAATACTGCTACGGCGTTGGCGTAGCGGCCTGAAATTTCGATGGGCACTTGGCAAGCAGGTTCTGAGCCTGGAACGGTCCCTGGCCGGTATAGTGACCCTCTACCACCACCTCGATGCCCTGGCGGAAGATATCTGGAACGACGCCGTTGTAAGTTACTGGCAGCCGCTGTGCACCTTGCGCGATGACAAAGGTGACAAGTTGCTGCTGGTCATTACGTACAATCGAACCCTGTTGCACCACGCCAGCCACGCGCACAGATTGCGTAGTACAGGTGGTACAGCTCCTGAGTTCGCTCACAGTCATATAGTAGACAGCGTTCGCCTGTGTATTGGCATACACGAGGTAGATTACCGCTGCTAAAATAGCCAGTCCGCCAATGATAAAACTGAGAGGCAACCGTTTACGCCGTCGCGACGGAATCTTCTCTTCAGTTGGTGCTGCCAAAGCAGGCTGCATACTCTAACTCCAATGTATCAATCAGTGGGGTGCGATCGTTCCCTCAAATAAACTATTGAGGAGGGCACCAAGGATAAATACTATTATACCAAGCGCTAACATAAGTTGTGGCGCGGCCCTGGAGAGCCGCGTCGAGCGCTTCGCTAGCCGCCGTATATTACTTTGTCCGATATATATGGCTAATATAAACATACCAGTAGCCAGGACTATTTTCAAGCCCAGGACAACCAGGTAGGGCCAGCCAAGCGTGGTCTGTGTCAGCCGGTCAAACGTCAGGTATGCCCCGCTGAGCAGCAATACCCCCATACAGATATTCACCATGCGCCTGAATAACGCGGCAATCTCACCAGCTATCGCTGGAGCAGGTCCTTTACTGTGCAATGCCGGCAAGACCGCCACCAGGTACAGTATGCTGCCCCCAACCCAGGCGGCGGCAGCCAGTGTATGAGCCGCTCGAACTATCACGCGTATTTCTAACATGCATGTCCTTAGCTCGTCAGCAGCTGCAGATTCGTTTGCAGGTCCCGCGCCGTCATTTCACGCGGTATTATGCTGACGACGACGCCCTTGCTATTGATGAAGTATGTCGTCGGGGTATACGTCACACCATAGTTAATCGCGGTCGCACCATTCGCGTCGAGCACATTCGGATAGGTGACACCGTACTTTTGTATAAAACTCAAGCCGTCGCCCCGGGTATCTTCAAAATCGACACCGACAAAGACGACCCCCTTCGATTGCATACGTTGCCACGTAGATTGCAGCAATCCAGCCTCGTCATGACAGGGAGCACACGATGAAGACCAGAAATTGAGGACAACCGCCTTGCCCTTCAGTGAGGCCAGGTCAAGCGCTGATGCCTGCTTCATATCTAGCGTGGCTAATTTGAAATTGGGCGCAGGCCGCCCTTTCAGCGGGTTAGCCACAGACGGACCATCGCTGCTGGCCCCAGACTGGTTTTGTGCCGGTGTCAGTAGTTGAGTCCAGAGCAGGACAAGCAGCCCGATATTTATCAGGCTCACTACGACAAAAATGGTGATGTGGCGCTTGCGGCTGCTTTTGCGCTTTGTCGTGATCTTTTCGGGCTGCGTGTTTTGCAGGTTATCGTCAACTACGCCGTCTTTTGTTTCCATCGTTTAAGTGCCGCTATTCTTATGATGCACGAGATGATACAAGCCTGATTATCGTGCTTGAGACTGATAGCGAGCTTGCAGTTGCAAGAGCATACCTTACAATAACCTGAATATTATCATGCTTCTTTTAGTAAAGACAAGAGTGCAAGGGAGCGACCCCGGCAAATTTTAACCGGGTCGCTCCCTTGCACTCTTGTTCTCTGTTGTCGTTAATTGGGAGCGAAAAGTCTACTACCGCGACGATACTTTACTACCCGAGAACAGCTCAATCATGCCCTTATTAAAGACCGGGATATCCTTCGGGCTGCGGCTGCTGACCCAGTTCCCGTCGCGCACCAACTCCTGGTCTACCCACCTGGCGCCAGCATTGCGAATATCGTCCTGGATCGTGTAATAGCTCGTCAACGTCCTGCCCTTGGCAAGGCCTGCAGAGACCAGCAGCCAGGGGCCATGGCAGATGACGGCAATCGGTCTCCCGCTGTTATTAACCTGGCGCACAAAGTCCTGGGCCTTTGGCTCCATCCTCAAAGAATCGGCATTGAGCGTGCCACCGGGCAACAGGACAGCGTCAAAATCAGCGGGATTCGCCTGGTCCAGTGTCATATCCACGGGGAAGGTGTCTGCCTTCACATCGTGATTCATACCCTGCACCTGGCCGGGCTTGGGCGCTATGATCTTTGTGGTGGCCCCGGCCTGATCCAGCGCCTTTTTGGGTTCAGTCAATTCTACCTGTTCAAAATCGTCTGTCACGAGAATGGCAACGCGCATTCCCTGTACTGTATTTCCTTGCATATTGCTCCTTTCTATCTACACTAAAAATGGGCTTATCTACACTAAAAACGGGGAATATTTCATCAAGTGTAAGTAATCTGTAGCATATTCCCCTTTGACCCATGATGTACACGTTTTGTCTTCAAGAATGGTTGCACTACCTTCCCAGGAGAGCGAAATAAGCTAGACATGAAGAAGGGCCTCCCTCTCTGGAGGCCCTTCTTCATGTCTAGCTCGTTTTGTAAATATTACGTTGCTACAGCTTCTTTTTCGACATTCGTCCCCAGCGTCCACCAGAGCAGGGAAACCAGCACGACGCACAGGCCCACAGCGCTAATGGCCAGCAGTCCCATCAAACCAATGAACGTCAGCAGTAAACCAGCGGCCGTCAGCAGCGGCCAGATGCTAGACGAGACTTTTCCCTGATTGAGTAGCGCTATCTCTTGTGACTGTGCCGCTGCTCGCGCGCTACTTGCGGCGGCAAGTAATGATTCTATTGTCGTGTACAGGGCGCGCGCATCAAAGGGTTTGCTCAGGCATGTCGTATATGTTTGCAGCTGGCTTTGTTCTTCTCTAGCCGCACCTACTGGCACCGGGCATTCCCACGCCAGCACAACGACCGGTAAGGTGGAGAGATCGGGGTGTGATTGTACTGCATCTAAGTGTGACCAGTTACTTCCGGTATTTTCATCGATATCGAGGATCAGCAGATCAGGTTCTCGCGCCTCGACAGTTGGGAGGATGGCCGGAGAGTTTGCCTCGACGACATGCATGCCGCGATACTGTAAACCCAGAGCAATCAGCCGCCGTAATGATGCGTCAGTCTCAATGAGGAGAACGGTTGGTTCCGGTCCGTGTGGCATGAATGCTCCTCCATATGCCGGCGTAAAGGGCCTTTACGACGTTAGCTTCTGCAAGGGAGCATATCCGCTTTACATTACAGTTGCTTTGACAAAAATGCGCCAGGCCTTACAAAGACCTGAATATATACGGCTGGGCGTAGGGACCGCACGCAGTGCCCAATAGGATGGATCGTCTCCCCGGGCGGGCGCAATTCATTGCGCCCCTACGATAATTTCGCTAGTTTATAGCCAACGTCCGGTACGGTCAAAATATACGTTGGATGGCGTGGATCGGCCTCGATCTTGCGGCGGAGGCGACTGATATAAACCCAGATGAAATCCACTTCACGGTTATATTCTGGCCCCCATACTCGTTCCAGCAGCACCTCATGCGTCAGAACCATCCCCACGTTGCGCGCCAGCGTACTGAGCAGTTTGTATTCTGTGCGGCTCAACTGTACCGGGCGCCCCTCCAAAAAGACCTGGTGCTGAGCATAATCAATGGTCAGTTCGCCCGTGGTGAAAATGGCCTGAGGTACCATGTGGTCGCCAGGTGCGGCCCGTCGGCGCAAGAGCGCACGCAAACGCGCCAGCAGTTCTTTCATGCCGAATGGCTTTATCACCAGATCATCGGCGCCAAGATCAAACAGCCTTACGCGTTCATCTTCATCGCAATCATCGCAGAGCATGATCACGGGCATCTGCGCGAATTCGCGCAAACGCTGCAATAGTTCTAGACCACTGATATCGGCCAGGCGCGTCGAGAGCAGGATCAGGTCTGGCTCTTCCAGGTCAAGCTGGCGCAGGAACTGAATGCCATGATTGACCGTATGTACGCGGTAGGCATGCTCCTCCAGGTTGGCCCGTAGATAGCGCACCAGGCGCGCGTCGCCCTCTGCAACCAGGACATACGCCCGCTGGCCGGGTTTCAACAAAACGCTACTACGCACCGTAGGTAACGGTAGCGGGCCACTCGGCGACGAGGAGAGTGGTTGCGACTGCCGCTGTAGCTGCGAGGATAAGCGCGGCGCCAAAGGCAATGTACAGTAAAACGTTGCGCCCTCTCCCAGCCCAGCCGAATCGACCCAGATTGTGCCACCATGAGCCTCAAATGTCGCTCGAGCAACAGCCAGTCCCAGACCACTTCCACTGGAAGCCGACCCCTCCCGCTGTTGAACACGGTAAAAACGTTCGAAAATACGATCGAGATGTTCGGGAGCTATCCCCACTCCTTCGTCAGCGATGCTCAGGCGTAACTCGACGTCATTGTTCTCTAGCAAAATAGTGATGGTCCCTCCCTCGGGAGAGTATGTGACAGCGTTGTTCAGCAGGGAGTGCAAGGCCTGCCCAACGCGCACAGCATCGCAGACCACTACGAGAGGGACAACTGGTGGGATAGTGAGCACAAAAGTGTGACGCGGCGCAGCCTTTTGCCAGTGCTCCACGACCTGGCGCAGCAGTTCAGGAATCTGTACCTGTGATAGCTGCAAGGTCTGTGCCCCGGAATCGAGCCGCCAGACATCTAGCAGCGTGTTAAGCACATCATATAGGCGGTCCGCGTGTGTATCGATCATCTGCAACATTTCACGTTGCATAATCGGGTCCCAGCGCGTAGAGTTTCCCAACAACGTCGTGGCACAGCCTTTAATCACCGCGAGTGGGGTCTTCAGTTCATGCGCGGCGAGCGCCAGCGCCTCACCACGAGACTCGATAGAGGAGCGTTCCAACGTGATATCATCGAGCAGTATCCCGCGGCCCAACAGATGTCCCGTGCCATCCCACATAGGGAAACAGCGCACGCGCAGCCAGCGTACCGCCGCATCTGCCAGGGCGATATCTGTCGAAGACTCTTTTTCAGGGGAGAACCAGGCACGGTCAAGCTCGTCTTGCACAGACTCAGGTTCGGCCGCCAGGGTCAGGAGTTGTTTCCGCACATCAAAAACGGGCTGCTCAATCAACTCATGGCTGTTGATGCCGAGCAGGCGCACAGCGCTGGCGTTGAAATATGTGACGCGTTCTCGTGAATTTAAGAGCAGAAAGCCGCTGCTCATATTAGCAGCAACTCCCGTGAGCACGCTATATTCTTGTAAGAGTCCGGCAGATAAAATATCGCTATCTTTTGAATAAATATGTGATGGAGACAACGCGCTCTCTACGGCCCACCAACCACCATTGCTCGTATTTGTATCTGCCCCGTTTCCGGCGGCGAAATCCATGATACAGGTAACCTCTCCTGGTTGCTTGAGTTTGTCTGGCTCACTTATATTCTAGCAAACAGGTCAAGTTCTGTTATTTAGCGACCATGGCAATCATCACGATGAGGACAAGGTGAAATATCATGGCGACGACGAATCCCCAGGCGATAAAGAGGATCCACTTGCGGTCGTTCAGTATTGAGCGGTACGAGGAATACGACTCGGGCCAGCGTTCCGAGGCGACTATACCCATTGCTATACGCAGGCGTAAGGGAGTCCGGACGGGAGAGCGGCGCATTTCGATGAGCAGAGACTGGTAACAGTCATTACACAGAATCCAGGAACGACGAGGCTCGGGTACACCTTCTGGCTCCATCAGGGGAACTGACCCTGATTTGAGGCGACCGCTACAGATTGAACAGCGTTTAGATGTGTGATTTTTTGCCCTGCGGGCGCTCTCTCGACCACCTGCAACGACAGCTCCACTTCTGCTCACTTCTTTCATCGTCGTCAATCCTTTCTGTCGCCTGGTCTCCAGGTATCTTGTCTCGCACTTCCGAACGAACACATACTCCAGGGTACAAAAATATTGCACTTTTCTATTCTACCACATTTTTTTGTGATAGGTTTGTGATAACTAGAAGCATACACGAACAACACCGGGTAAGGAGGATACAGAAAAGGCGAGCTGTTCGGAGCAATTTGGCACCCGCCAAATTGCTCCGAACAGCTCGCCTTACTAACTTATCAGGGGCGCAGCAGGAGGGGAAGCAAGTAGACCGTGCTGACGACGAATATCCACACGAAGTCAACGAAGTGCCAGTACATCTCACCCGCCTGGACAGCAAAATGATTCTTCGCCGTGAAGTCACCGCGCAGGGCACGAATCAAACAGATGAGTAAGAAAAGTATGCCGACAGTGACGTGTAAACCGTGAAAACCAGTCAACGTGTAGAAGGCCGAGCCGAAAGCCTGGTAATGGATTGTAAAATTCGACGCGAACAGGTTTGTATACTCATACAGCTGGCCTCCCAGGAAGATGGAGCCCAGTACAATCGTGCCAAGAAGACCCAGCACCATATTACGTCGATTCCCCCTGGCGATACTGGCGCCCGCAAAACGTGCGGGTATACTACTTGCCAGCAGGATGAACGTATTGATCAGGGGAAAGACCACATCCAGGTAATCCCCCGAGGGCAGCTTGAATGCCCAATGCCCACCCATATTCCTGATTTCAAGGTAAAGATACGCTGCGATTAAGTTGGCGAAGATCAGCGCCTCCGAGGTAATGAAGAAGATCATTCCCCACCAGCCAAGACTTCGTCCCGCCAATTGATGCTCAGTAGCAGCAGTGATTGGCTCACCTTGAGTAGTACTCATTTATTCTCCTCTCCCTATCTTGAGGATAGGTATCTCGCGCCCCTTACCGGTGTATGGAGACACCCATCACTATTTCCTTCGTTCAAGCCCCCAACCAACGATGGCAGCAACCGTTAACACCACGCCGATCCCCAGCACGACCGGGTTGGTGATGAGACCAACGAGCAAAATGATCAGCGCCACAGCCAGACCAAACGGCCAGATGCTCCTTTGATGGCTGAGCGCCTGCTCTTGTACTCCCTTGGGCGGCAGGGCCTTTTTCGCGCCCTTCTCGCCCTGGTTTTGCTCCTCAGTCACATGCTCTCCTTTTCCCGCTTATCTCATCTCAGTACAAGTACCGGGTCTATACCGTTCGGTCTACATCAGTGGGTTGCTGTCTTCCAGTCAGCGATATCGGGGTTCTTCATGTCATAGAACGGGCGACGACTGCGCACCGTCGGGATGGTCAGGAAATTGTAATGCACCGGTGGGGAACTGGTATCCCACTCCAGCGTGTACGCATCCCATGGATCATCGCCCGCGGGCAGCCCGCTGCGCAGGGACGTGATTAAGTTCCAGAAGAAGACCATAATCGCCAATCCCAGCATGAAGGCGCCAACCGTTTGCAGCAGATTTATTTCGTTCCAGCCAAGGTTGTCCGGATAGGTGTAGACACGCCGCGGCATACCCAGCAGGCCCAGGATATGCATGGAGAAGAAGGTCAGATTTATGCCAATCAGCATGAGCCAGAACTGGATCTGCCCTAAACGCTCGTTCATCAATTTGCCGCTCATCTTGGGGAACCAGTAGTAGAAACCCGCGAAGATGCCGAAGACGGTACCACCGAAGAGGACATAGTGCAGGTGCGAGACCACGAAGTAGGTATCCGTGACCTGGTAGTCGAAGGGCACAACCGCCAGCGCCGCTCCATCCAGGCCACCAATCAGGAACATGGCGATGAAGCCACAGGCAAAGAGCATTGGAACCTTGAGGCTCACCTTACCCAGGGCGATGGTCGCGATCCAGTTGAAGATCTTCACAGCGGTCGGAATGGCGATCAGCGTGGTGCTGGTAGCGAAAAAGGCCTGCGCGATCGGAGGAAGGCCAACAGCGAACATATGGTGCGCCCAGACAGTGAAGCTCAAGAAACCGATAGCTACACCAGACCAGGCGATAAAGGTATAGCCGAAAATAGGTTTACGCGAGAAAACCGGCAATACCTCGGAGATCATACCAAAGGCAGGCAGGATTAGAATGTACACCTCGGGATGGCCAAACGACCAGAAGAGATGCTGCCAGAGCAATGGATCTCCTCCAGCAGCGAACTGGTAAAAATGCGCGCCCAGGTGACGATCGAGCAGCTCCAGGACGCTGGCAGCTGTGAGGCTGGGAATCGCGAAGAGCAGCAGGAACGCTGTTATCAGGGTCATCCACGTAAACAATGGCATACGGTTAATCGTCATACCCGGCGCGCGCATCTTGAGAATAGTGACCACAAAATTGAGCGAGCCAGCTATCGAAGAAATACCCAGGAGGAGAATACCCAGCAGCCAGAAATCCTCGTTCAAGGCAGGTGTACACATGACAGCGTTACCGCAATTCGAGGTCAGCTCACTTAACGGCGCGTAGTTGAACCAGCCGCCATTGGGCGCCTGGCCAAGGAGGAAGCTCGAACTCAGGAAGATTCCGGCGAAGAGCACCATCCAATAGCCAAAGGCGTTCAAACGCGGGAAGGCCATGTCGCGTGCCCCAATCATCAGGGGCACGACAAAGTTACCGAAGCCAGTGAGCGTCGGCATTACGAAGAGGAAAATCATCGTCGTGCCATGCATAGTAAAGACCTGGTTGTAGACCTCCGGGCTGAGCACATGCCCGTTAGGTACCGCCAATTGTGTGCGGATAAGTAAAGCCTCGACTCCTCCCGCCAGGAAGAAGAAAAAGCCGGTGAGCATGTACATGACGCCGATCTTTTTATGATCGGTTGTCATGAGCCATTCGCCAATGTAAGTTTCGTCAAGGCGCTTGCGACGCTCTACTACAGGTGCCTCAACGATGGTGCGGGTTGCCATGGCCATTCCTCCAAATATCCAGCCCTGTAAAATACAGGGGTAACAGGCTACTTTAGACTTTGCAGGTAAGCAATCAATGCATATATCTGAGAGTCCGAAAGACTACTGATGACCATATCATTGCCTGGTTTCACTGCCTGCGGGTCGTGCAGCCATTGATACAGGCCGCAATTGTCCTTGTTCGCCAGCTTACCATTGACAAGCTGGCACGCTGGCTCATTGGCCCAATTGTGACCTTCACTGGCAATCAGTACGCCACCTGCAATAAACCTGCGCTCAGCGAAGTGCGTCATATTCGGTCCGACCAGGGCAGTAGCGGAAAGACCACTGTTCGTCTTGGCAGCATCGAAGCTGTTCAGGTTGACACCTACAATACCATGACAGCCTGTGCACCCCCCCGACCCTGTGAAAATCTTCTGACCTTGCAGGGCAAGCGCATCGGTCGGAGTTCGTGCGGACTGTTGCTCGTTACTCACCCAGGCATTGAAGGCATTCGTATCTAAAACGATGACATTGAAATACATGTGTGCATGCTGCGTGCCGCAGTATTCAGCGCATTGACCGTGATACTCCCCGACTTGATCGGCCCGGAATATCTTCTGGTTGAGATGTCCAGGGATGACGTCCGTCTTGCCAGTAATGCTGGGGACCCAGAAGCTGTGGATGACGTTACTCGATTGAAGATCCATGTGCACAACGGACCCCTGCGGTAAGTAAAGGGTATCGGCGTTGTTCACGTGCTGATTTGGATAGTCGAACTCCCACCACCATTGATGCCCAACCGCAGCCACCCTGATCTCAGGAATACTTCCGTTAGTGCTTGAGATATTGGTCAGGTTGAACATCGTATAGATGGTTCCTGTCAGCACGGCAAACAAAAAGAGTGAAGGAGCGACCGTCCAGATAATTTCAATAGTGTTATTGCCATGAATCTGCCTGGGGGCAGGTGTATTTGGACGCTCACGATAGCGGATAATCGACCAGATCAGTACAGCCTCGACGACCACAAAAACAAGTGTGGCCACCGCCAGGATGAACCAGAACAAATTCGCTTCCTGGACGGCAACAGGGCCAGTTGGGTTCAAAATAGTGGGAGAATTGCCGCCACAAGCTGTAAATAGGAGCGAGGATAAAAGCACAATCGGGATTATCGCTCCCCGGTGTTTCATCCTGCGAAATATTGGCATCCTCACTTCTCATCTCCTAAAACGTGATTAACGGTGGAACGGAAAGAGTGATTAAATCGCCGCAAATAGTGGTACTCTTGCCATTATATGCGACTACTATAGATGTTTTCCCTGACAGGTGGCTTGCAGTTCCTCCACAGCACCTTACAACAGCCTGAATAGGATATCGGAAAAGGCCACATGCGACGAGTTCAGTGGAGAACGGCCCCGTTCTCCATACTATCCTGTAAGGCCTCCTGCTCCCTTTGTTTAACCTCCTGTCCCTGCATCCAGCGTATAAACAGAATACTGACGATAACAATATAGACGATATTTCCCGGCACCCACATGATGAGCCCACCTAACTGCTGGTCCGCGGCAGGAGAAAGTCCCCAGATACGCGGCACAGCGAGGTATGGAGCATACAGCGGTGGTAAAAAGGTTAACCCCGCGCCAAGCGCCACTGTCGGCATTCCACTTAAGAACAGGTAGAGTACCTGCCCGCCAATTGAGAGGCGCGGCAATAACGCAGAAGGGCTAAAGACAGGCCACCAGTAGATGACGCCAAAGACAATGAACGTCAGATGTTCCAGGATATGAATGTTCTGGTTCTCCAGCGTCGCGTTATACAGCGGCGGCGCATGCCAGAGCCAGAAATCGAAATTATAGAGAAAGAATGCAAGCGCAGGAAACGTCAGTATTCGGGCTATACGAAATATCACATGTTTGCGCAAGAGCGGGTCTACTAGCCAGCCAGGTATCCCTATCAAAAGGAGCGGTGGCCCAACAATTGTGATGCACAGGTGCTGCAGCATGTGCGCGCTGAAAAGATAGCTATCGCCCAGTTCATCAAGCGGTGAAACCAGCGCCAGGAACATAATGAACATTCCCAGTAGAAAAGAGAACACCTGCGCTTTTTTGACATGCTCTGCCAGGTGATACTTTTTACGCAGCGGCCCGACAGCGTAGAGGTACAATCCTACGATGAGGGCGGTACCGATAACTATGGATGGCTCCCAGTTCCACTGTGTGAGCCAGAAATCAAGTCCTATGTCTGCCATCGATGGCGACCTTTCATATCGCTCTCTTGCATACTTTTTACTTTCATATGTAGCGTACAATAGGAAGTCAAGTATTAAGAAAATATCACGTCACAGTTTCTCTATCTTGTCCACTTCCCCTGCGGATCACACTCCCGGATCACCTTTAGTTCTTCTGCGCTTGGAGGCACCGTCTCCGTGTAATCGTCCGCCAATCTCAACGTCCACCCTGTCTTTGCCTGTACCTCCTCGACCGTCGTTCCAGGATGGAACGACTGCAACACCGCCTCGCCATTCTCACGATCAAACCCGAATACAGCCAGCGTCGTAATCAGCGCGGACGGCCCTCCCCCTGGTAGGCCTACTCTCTCCCGCCAAGCCGCGCCGGCAGGCCCCTCTTCACCGGGATAGCCATACCCCGGGCTGGTCACGTAATCCACTTTCTCGCGCAGGCGACGACGATCGTGCTGCATAATAATCGCCAGTCGCTGAGAGAGCGAGGCAATATCCGCGGCTCCTCCGCTGCCAGGCAAGCGCACCGCAGGTTTCTGCCAATTCCCTATGGCCGTTGTATTCAGATTGCCATAACGGTCGATCTCGGCGCCGCCAATAAAGCCCAGTTGCACATCTCCGGCTGCCATCAGCCCGATCATCTTCACGGTACCCGTTGCCCACAACGCCCCGGTAATATTTGGGGCATCTCCCATGGTGTAGAGCAATTCCGCCGCTGGCTCATCACGCAGGATACCGGCCTCGAAAAGGCCTAAGCAGCGTGGCGCGTGTGTTCTTTTCGCCAGGGCAAATGCCAGTAACGGCAGGCGCATGCCAACAAAGACGTGTTCGCCATCCTGGATCTGTCGCGCGGCACACACAACCATCAATTCCTGGGGAGTATAATCCATTCTGCCACTTCCTCCTTGTCATTAATAGCCATAGTCGACCGCAGCGGCGTAACGATGCTCTTTGACGCGCAATCGTTGCAGACGTTCCTCGCCCAATTTCTTCATGTAGTCTGCGCGCGATGGTAGATGCAGCACCCATTCTTCGAGCCAGTCCTGGAAACCCTCCACGCTGCGCGTGCGCTCGTGATACTCGTGATAAAACGGGTGGTCGCGGTTGGTATAGCCCTGCACAGCGGAGGGGTGCGCTCCCCAGCGTTCATGCACGACTGCCCGCACCTTAAAGGATGGCCCGAGCACGCGATTAGGATCGCTCAAAATCACTTCCCTGTCCACGATCTCCTCTGCCTCCAGGATCACATCTTTCGCCGCCAGCATCGCTTCCCCACATATACCACTGTTGCCCCAAAGGTGTGCATTTCCGTCCTCATCGCTGCGCTGCACGTGAACAATCGTAACATCTGGACGCAGCGCAGGCACCAATAACAGTGGTGTGCCGTCCAGTGGAGAACGCTCCAGGCGTAAGGCTGTATTATGACTCGGAATGTCGCTGCCCAGCGTCGAACGCGTGGGGATGTAGGGCGACCCCAGGCTGGCCGCCAGCAACGCCAGGCCAATCGTGAAATTGCTGTGCTCTTCAATGGAAATAGCGCGTGGTATCGCTTTCTCAGTGGCGCGCTGGTAACAGTACCCCAGTCCCTCGCTCACATTGCCAACCCACGCCGCTGTCACTCTTTCCACACAACCCGCCCCGATCAGTTGATCGAAGAGGATATCTGATATAGGACCGATCAGTGTCAGGTTACGCCTTTGCTGGCGTATGATTTCGTGCGCGGCAGCAAAGGGAATCAGCGGCTCCAAAGCCAGGCTGATGGCAACCGAAGACCCATTGGGCACGTAGCGCGCTACTGCCTCGCTCATCGTCATCAATTTACTCATACTGGTTGAAACTCCATAATGATATTGGCATAATCATCTGACACAAAAATGTTATCATGCGAATCCACAAGCAGTCCCTGTGGTTCGATAAATCCCTTGCTCGCCAGTACCTCGCGCTTGCCAGTCGTGACATTCATGCGTATCAATGCGTGAATAGAGGGCTGTAGATCGACGATCAGCAGGTTGCCATGCGGGTCGATTACAACATCATCCGGCATGCCAAAGCCGCCTATGCGCGTCTTCGTTCCATCAGGCGCAATGCGCCACAGCGCTCCCCCACATTCGTCGGCGACATAAATATTCCCTTGACTATCTACTGTCGCACCGACAGGTCTCGTAATGCCGGATGCCAGCAACTTCAGGCTTTTGCCATCCAGGCTCAAGCTGTAGACGTCACCCGTAGGACTATCCGGCACAATGATGCTGTTGGTGCTGGCATCCCAGGCGATACCATCAATACCATGCTTGCACTCTGCCTGGCCTGGTATTCCTGGGATTGTACGTAAAACAGTGGGTGTGCGTGCGCCGGGGGCAAGCGCGAGAACGCGGTTGGTATTCTGTTCAGCAAAGATCAACCTACCACCCGGTAGCACGATCATGCCCTCGGGTCCTCCCAGCCCGCTCAACAGAACAGTTACGGCCCCGTTCAGGTTGACGCTGCTAATAGTGCCATTGTAAAAATCGCTGAACAATAAGGCGCTTTCCGATTGGTTAAAAACCAGATCATCGGGACGCGCTTGCCCCTGCACTATCACGCGGGTACTGAAATGCTCCGGTGCGACACTGCTCGTTGGCGTTGCTGTTGGTGTAGTGGTCACGGTAGTGGGTGCCTGTCGGGTAGCAGTAACAGTCTTTGTTGAACCAGAAGGAGGAGTTATCCCTGTTGATCCATCACAGGCCGCTAATAAAATAAGGCAGAAGAGCAGCATAGTAGTACACCGCTTGCTCATACTGGTACTATTAATCAGCATGGAGTATCCTTTCGATAAGACTAAAAATACTTTATTTCACATGATATTATTGTTACAAGGTAGCTTATCTATACACAATAATATTTAAAAATTACTTTTCTACACCTTTCAAGCAAAAAACAAGGAGGTGTCATCCATGGCTATCGTAGAGGAAAGTGGAGGAGAATCTCTCCCTCCGCGCCTGGCAATCAAGCTTCCCCGCGTACCCTTGACACAAATCCTGGCCATCAGCATTTTCTGGCTTGCACTCAACTTTCACTGGGCTGCTCTTGGTATTATCATTCTTCCTAGCCAGGTTTTCAAGATGGTCGGAGACCTGAATAAAGGGGAGGCCCTGGCATTCGTATTGATCCCCGGCGCCTTCGTCTCGCTCTTCGCTAATCCGCTGTTCGGTATGCTCAGCGATAGAACGCGAGGACGACTGGCCGCCCTCGGTCGCCGCCGGCCATATATCCTCATTGGCACCCTCGTCAACATTATTGGACTCATCTGGATGGCCGCATCCCGCGATATCGTTTCTCTGGCTGCTGCCTACGTCCTTGTCCAGTTCTCCAATAATGCCGCTACGGCCCCCTTTCACGCACTATTGCCAGATATGGTGCCTCCGGAGCAGCGCGGCCTTACCTCCGGGGTGATAGGATTACTTTCTATTGCCGGCTCTATCGGCGGTGTCATCGTTGCTGGTCTTTTTATCGATGCCGCCAAACCTCTTCCAGCATATTTGCAGGGTTTATGGCTAACCTATGGTATTATCATCGCGGTTCTGCTAGCCCTGATGCTGATTACTATCTTCTCTGTAAAGGAACGCAACAGTTTTTCAGCTCAAAGCGCGTCGCAGGAAGAGATAACAACTCAAGCCGCTGCTACGCCTTCACTCGAACAGCCAATCCCTGCGCGCCCCAGTTCCACGTGGCTCTCCCGTTCCGTTGTCATGACCACCGTTTGGACGCTGGTAGCCGTGGCTATTGCCTGGAGTCTTATAGCCCTCTGGAACGCCCTGCGTATTGCGAATGTACAGATCAGCGGCGATGTATTGCAAGTTGTGTTGGAAGTCATCGCCACCATCGGCATCCTGCGTCTCTTCGATTTCAACCCCCGGCGCGACCCCGATTTTGCCTGGGTTCTGCTGACACGCCTGGTGATGATGTTAGGGATCTACACCGTGCAGGATTTTCTGCAATTCTACATGCGCGATGCGGTAAAAGCGCCACATCCCGAACAGCAGACAACCAATTTTATCATTATTCTCTCGCTCACCAGCCTTTTCAGCGCGTTAGGGGCTGGCTGGCTCTCCGATCGCTTCGGACGCAAGCGCATGGTCTATATCTCCGGGTGCTTCATGGCCCTCGTGGGACTCATCTTCATCGTCACGCAATCCCTGCCGATTATCCTTGTCGCGGGAGCCATCTTTGGTATTGGCTACGGCGCATATGTCAGCGTCGACTGGGCCCTGGTAGCCGACGTATTACCCTCTCACAAACATTATGCGCGCGACATGGGGGTATGGAATATTTCCCTCTCTCTCCCACAGGTTATTGCGCCTATTATTGGCGGCTTCCTGATCGACTACTTTACTCGTACCGGCAACCCCATCCTCGGTTTCCAGCTGCTCTTCGCAATGTCAATCGCCTACTGCCTTATAGGAACGGTAACCGTCCGCTTCATTCGTGGCGTGAAAAATTAAGCAATATTTTGAGTAGTCGCGGATGTGGCAGCTGCAAGCTGCCACATCCGCGACTACTCAAAATATAAATTAAGGCAATTGTAAGGCAGAACCACTTTACTGCAAGGAAAGGGACAGGAGCGTCAACGACAATAAGCCTTGCATACAATCTATTTTCCCGCAAGGGACACTTCCTGGGAGCACACACGCATGAAATTAATACGCCGTGTAGCGTGGATAGCGGTTGGATTCACATATTTTCTCGTCGCCCTTGGTGGCACAGTAAGGACAACAGACTCCGGTTTGAGCTGCCCCGACTGGCCCCTCTGCTATGGCCGGGCCTACGTCGCCATAGACTATCACACGTTTCTTGAGCAGTTTCACCGCTATATTGCTGCCATCGTCAGCGTGCTTGTAATAGCCCTGGCCATCAGCGCAATACTCTGGGCACGTAAGGAGCGCCAGGTTCTCATACCCGCCCTGATCGCCCCGGTGTTGCTGGTCATCCAGATCGTCCTGGGCGGCCTCACGGTACTCTGGAAGTTGCCTCCAACCATCATCACCGCCCACCTGGGTACAGCGCTGGCTATTTTCGCCATGATCATTACCATTGCCGTCATGTCGGCCAAACCCGTGCCAGCGAAAGAACATCCCGCGAAAACGCGCAAGTTTGCTCGTCTCGCGGTTACCAACGCACTGCTCGTCTACGGACTCATGCTCAGTGGCTCCTATGTCGTCGGCACTGGCGCTTCTCTCGCCTGCACTGGCTGGCCGCTGTGTACCGCGCCTGCATGGGCCATACAGTATCACCTGGCCGATATCAATGTATTCCATCGCCTGGTAGCTACCTTCGTGGGACTTGTGCTCATCTGGACCCTCATTTCAGCATGGCGCCGGCGCAGCGTTGCCCCTACCCAGGCCTGGGTTGCCCTGGCGGCTGCCATCCTCTTCGTCGCCCAGTCCGTGGTAGGCGGTCTGATTGTCCTGTTGAATAAACCCGGCTTCGTCGCCGGTCTGCACCTCGCCCTTGCGACCGCCGTCTGGGGCAGCCTGGTCGTACTGGCCGCGCTCGCAGCGAACCAGGTGCGCGCCGCCCCGCAAGAGCAGGAGCTCGATGCGCTGGAAGAAGCAAAGAGTGCCGCAAGCAAGAAAGCACTGGGGCCGGTACGCCAGACCATTTCCAACTACGTCGACTTGATGAAACCACACGTCACCGTCCTGCTGCTTGGAACAACGGCGGCTGCGATGGCCATTGCCAATAGAGGATTTCCAGCGCTCGGGCTACTCGTCGCGACACTGGTAGGGGGCGCGATGGCGGCAGGCAGCGCCAATTGTATCAATTGCTATATCGATCGTGACATCGACCAGATCATGGGACGTACACAGCGCCGCTCCCTCCCATCCGGCAAAGTGCAGCCGACGCATGCCCTCATCTTTGGCGTCATCCTGGGCGTCGGAGCCTTTGTCATCCTGACGGCGTTCGTCAACCTGCTCAGCGCGACCCTGGCGTGTTCAGCCATCCTCTTCTACGTCTTTGTCTACACGATGGGATTGAAACGCACCTCCGCACAGAATATCGTCATCGGTGGAGCAGCCGGGGCTGTCCCCGTGCTCGTGGGATGGGCGGCAGTAACCAACAATCTGTCACTCCCCGCTATCTGGCTCTTCGCCATCATCTTCTACTGGACACCGCCGCACTTCTGGGCGCTCTCACTCTTGATCCAGAAAGACTACGAAAAGGCGCGTATACCCATGTTGCCGGTGGTCATGGGTGAGCGTGAGACGCGCAAACAAATATTGCTGTACTCGCTCTTGCTCCTTGCCGTCACCCTCGTGCTCTTCGGCATGGGCGCGATGGGCTATATCTACCTGTTGTCGGCAATCGTCCTGGGCGGCATTATGGTCTATATGGCCGTGCGCCTGCTGCGCGAAAAGACAAAAAGATGGGCCAAAACACTTTTCTGGTACTCAAACTGTTATCTAGCCATGATCTTCGCGGCCATGGTCATCGACCGCGTCATTCACTAAAGGGGCCGCAGACGACAATTTACTTGTAAAAAGGATAGATAAAAGAGATATGAACTGGCGTTTGGCATCAAGGCTTTCGGTAATAACCTTAGCAGTATTCGTAGTATTCATCGTTGCCCTCCTGGGCTCACGCGCAGGAGGCCCATCCTCCACGACTGCTAACACCGCACCGACAGCCAACTCTTCTGGCCTGCAAGGCACCGACCTTGGAGGCGTACAAGCGCCTGATTTCCGCCTCACCGATCAAACCGGCAAATCAATTGCGCTATCACAGTTCAAAGGCAAACCCATCATCCTGACTTTTCTCTATACTCACTGCCCCGACCAGTGTCCGCTGACTGCCGAAAAGCTGCACGCGGTTATGCTCAACCTGGGTAACAAGGCTGAGAACGTAGCAGTACTGGCTGTCAGCACCGATCCCAAGAGAGACACAGTCGCCGCAGCCCTCGACTTCTCAAAGGTCCATCGGATGCTTACTTACTGGCATTACCTTGTGGGTACTCATAACCAGCTCTCTCCCATTTGGTCGAGCTACTCCGTCTACGCCGCGCCAACTCCCACCACGACAGGAGGCTCAGTCTCCCATACAACCGCTATCTTCCTTATCGATAAGCAGGGACGAGAGCGCGTCTACTTCGGTGATGATGCCACCTCCGCACAACTGACCGCGGACCTACAAATCTTACTCAAACAATAAACATGCAGGACACCCACTCGATAAGAGAGTTGTGTATGGTATGTGGGATTGGGGAGTGTCCTAGCGTTAGCCCAGATAATTTTTTCAGTTTAACAGCTTGCAACATCCGCACATTCCTGGTATTCTTATGAATGAAGGGATTACTTTATATCTATGAGGGTCCCAGTGGATTATTCTTGATACTTAGAGGGAAGCAAGCTCACATGATGAATACACCTCTTGAAAGTGTTAATCTCACAGCGGACGACATCGCCGCGACCACCCATGCCGATGTGGGAGAGCATGAGGGCGAAGAAAGCCATGCCAGTATCCACATGCCTAACGGCAGTCTATGGCCACTTTATTTGTCCCTGGCCATTGTCGTAACGATGGCTGGCATACTCGTCGCCAGCACCTTTCCCTGGATCACCATTATTGGGGCTATCTTTGTTCTTGTCTGTATTGTGGGGTGGGGGGTAGAAGACCCATTTGCTTCACGCACTGGCGCAGTCAGGACCTCGCATGTGGCAACTAGCTATGCCGAAGCTGCCCAGACAGGACAACCAACTGTTTTGGCAGAGATGCTTCTGCAGGATGCTCAAGACGTGGCTGACAGTACCGTCACCGTCGGCAGCACCGCGTGGAGTGCCCATCCTGTCAATGTTGAAGTCGAGCGCGAGGGCGTCGTACTGGCACTTTATGGGAAAGTCGAACTGGAGGCTCAGCGCAAAGCTCTTGAGGAAAGGCTGTTACAGATGCCTGGCGTCATCGATGTGAAGAACTTCCTCGTCGCTGAAGATGAACTCTTGAATGCTGTCAATGCTCGTATTGAGAAGCTAAGAGCCGAAGGGAAGCTTGAGGGCGCAAAAGATATCTCGGCGCTCGTCGAGAACTACATTGTGAGCCTTTACGGCGAAACACCGACCAATGAGATGAAGTACGCCCTTGAGAGAGAGATCATCGGTATACCCGGCGTGCGGGTCGTCATCAACCACATCGGCCTCGATGAGAACATTCCAGGGAACCTGGGAAGAACGAGTAATAAAGTCGGTAACTAACTGTTAGCAGGCAAAAGAAGAGCAGGTTCCAGGTGGGGACCTGCTCCTCTTTTGCCTGGTTTACTACCGTTTCCGCAGGAAGGCCGGAATATCGATCACATCACCCGAGGGTGGATGGCGATTCCCACGCGGCAGGTCGAGTCCCTTCTGATCTAGCCGCCGCACCGGCCGCTGCGATCGCTGGTCACCGGAAGGGCGCTGCGCGGGCTGCGCCTCTGGCTCAGGTACCGGGAGTCGCCCATGGGAGCCTGCACCTACTCCTGTGCTCACGTCCGTCCCTGGCATAGCCATTGGATCCTCGTCCAGGTCGTACATATCCATGTTTACATCGCGAGCATATGCCTGGCGTACCGGCTCCTGAACCGGTGGGACTGCCTGGCGCTGCCGCATAAGCGGATCAGCCTGCGCAGGATAGGATCGCTGCACCGGGTCCGTCGGATGGTTGGTCACATTCATGGGCGCTTGTGACGCGTGCAAAGAACCATATGCCTGTTGCTGGAAACCCTGCTGCGCCGGCGGCTGGCGCACGGGCGTGGGTGCGTTCCCACTGTTACTGTTCATTGACGATACAGGGTACAGCATGCTGCGATCATATGCCGGCGCACGGTTCTGCTGTTGCTGGTATGGAGCTGCGACTGACACAGGTGCCCGGGAATGCCCGTCAAAACCAGTGGCAATGACAGTAATCTTGACCTTCCCATCAAAATCCGGATCTTGCACTGCGCCAAAGATAATATTTGCCTCCGGGTGTGCCGCCCTGCTGATCACATCAGCCGCTTCGTTGACCTCGAATAGCGATAAATCCATACCTCCAGTGATATTGAAGAGCACTCCCCGCGCTCCACTAATATCGATATCCAGCAATGGACTGGCGATCGCCAGTTGTGCCGCGTCCAGCGCACGCGTATCTCCACTTGCTTCGCCAATGGCCATTAGAGCCGAACCTGCCGTTGACATGATTGTCTTCACGTCGGCAAAGTCCAGGTTGATCAGCCCTGGCACGGTAATCAGATCGCTGATACCCTGAATGCCCTGGCGCAGCACATCGTCAGCAAGGCGGAATGCCTCGGAAAGCGGCATTTTTTTGTCGACGACCTGCAAGAGCCGGTCATTGGGTACGGTGATCAAGGTATCGACGTGCTGCTTAAGGTTGGCGATGCCCTCCTCCGCAGCGGCACGACGCTTATTGCCCTCAAAGGTGAATGGCTTTGTAACGACACCGACTGTCAACGCTCCGACCTCGCGCGCAATCTGTGCCACTATCGGGCTAGCGCCTGTTCCTGTACCACCGCCCATACCAGCCGTGATGAATACCATATCAGAGCCTTTGAGGGCCTCATACAGCTCTTCAGCATTCTCTTCGGCTGCCTTGGCCCCAATACCGGGATTGCCACCCGCACCGAGGCCACGGGTAAGCTTATCCCCGATACGGATATGGTGTGCAGTCTCTGTGAGCAGCAAGGCCTGGGCGTCGGTATTGAC
>VBHS01000017.1 GCA_005881295.1 Chloroflexota bacterium | reverse complement strand
CATCAGAGTAGCAGTACTCGAGGGGAATACCTTCGGGGCCTGGAGCCTCAGGGCCTCGAATATGTTTAACGGCATCACAATGCGTTCCAACATGGTCGCCTGCGATGTAAAGATAGGATGCCGTGAGCCACTTCGCGCCGTGTGCGGCTGCGCCGATACGCTCGGCAAATTCAGTCCAGCTCTCATACATGAGCATTGTCGGCGGCTGTATCTGTGGGAAGGTCAGCATATCACGATGCACTGGCATGGATAGATCAACAAGGCGTGTCACGCAGAATCTCCTTTCATAATCAACTCGCCGAAGTATTCAACATGGTTGCGTAAGAGTGAACCAGCCTTCTCTGCGTCTCCCTCAGCGAGAGCCTCAAGCACAGGCCGGTGCAACTCAGCAAGTTCGTACCCACCTATATGGGCTTTAAGTACACTGATCAGCGTACGTGCCTCGATGCGCAATGATCTCCACATATCTTGCAAGACCCGATTGCCCGAGGCTTCGACAATGAGGCGGTGAAACTTGACATCATGCTGCACTTCCTCGTAGAGATCGCCTTTTTCAGCAGCGGCATGCATTGCTTCAAGTTCGGCCTCAAGAGCTTCGACATTTCCGGCGAGGTGTACTGCAGCCGCTCGCGCAGCTACTTCCTCAAGTGCGGCTCGCACGGGGTAAATTTCAGTCAGTTCGGACTTCGTAACGGCCCTTACACGCGTTCCCCGGTAGGGCTCCGACTCGACGAAGCCCAGAGCTTCCAGTTCACGCAAGGCTTCGCGCACAGGAGCCTGGCTGATCTCTAAACTCGCGTGAGACGACGGCGGGATGTGAGGTGACACCGCCAGCGTCGGTAACCAGTCCCACGATCTTCGTGAAGAGGACAACCCAGGCAGGATTAGTCATCCGGCAGACAAGAATCTCGCCTTCTTTTACCTGGTTGAACTCATCGAGTGAGTCAACATGACGTGCTGGTCCCTCGATCACACCAGGTGAAGCTGCAAGTCCCTTGATCTCTCCAGTTTTCCTGGGAGGCTCGCGGTAGAACTTCTCTGGAAAACCCCAGAGCGCGTTGTATGGGAAAGCTAATGCCGTTTCCGTGGCTGTACCGACCCACTCACGCGGGCGAATTTTATACGCCTCCTCGCGCTCGTCTCGCCTCTCCGAGACAAGTGTGCGAGCATCAATTGCTTCAGAATTTGTCATCAGGAGACGCAAGTCGTTATAGTGCAGGTACATCACATCTTCAGGATCATCGAGCAGGCCCGCCTGCACAAGTTTCTTGCCGATGGCAATAAGCACGATGCGCAGCCGTGCGTTGGTTCCCTGGTCAATGTAAAAATGATGATCGGGCGTGAGGGGGTTCATTCGCAGCGATAAGTCGAGTGCATTCTGCAACTTGTCCCGACCTTCACCCGCTGGCACATCATCCATCAACTCATGAATAGCTTTGTCGAGGTCTTCTTTGACCGCATTGATCGTCCTGGGATAGTCGTAATCCGTCTCTAAATACCCACGCACCACTTCGATGAGCGGCACCGGATTCTCCTTCCACGTAGGGTAGGCGAACTCATGCGACCAGATCGCCTTGTATCCAAATTCCTGCTGGTACGGTTCAATCCGTTCAGAGATCAGGCGGCGTCCTCGCTCAGAACCCTGCAGGCTGCGCAGTACCTCACTTGCCGTCTCGCCTTTGAAAGCCTGCGTAAGTTCAGGGTCGTTCTTGACCTCTTCTTTGATGCGCCATAAAGCCTCGATTGAGTCCCAGTTGCGGTCTTCGATAGAGCTTTGTAGACGGCCCATCAGGTTGGGGTCTACCTCGCCCTTCACTTCCTGAATCATAGCATTCAGATTGAGTGTGGATGAGAACTGGGCAAAGTTCAGCATCCAGTGGATTTTCCAATGACGGTCGTGCACATCGATGGCATCCTCGAGCAAAACAGCCAGCTCGACAAGGCTGGCATTTTCTTTGCCGTAGTTGTCGATATACGCGAAGTTGCGCTCCATCTCCGGGCGTAGCCGCTCCCGCCACCAATCCAGGAAGTTTGCGGCGTAGTGTGGCAAGACTGCACCCATATAGGCACCAATTTTTCCCGGATAAGATGGGTCACGCGGGACACGCGGAACGTAGCGGCTCTGGTACTCTGTTGCCTCGGCATGCAGTGATGGATCGGCAGGAACGGCGGCAGTGTACACGTAGCCGTTAATATTTTTAGCGATCCAGTCAGAGGCGAAGGGAGTACCGAAACGACGGAACATGTGGTCACATGTGAGCCACCAGCCTCCGATATCGAAGAACATTGGAGAGACGGGGTTTGGAATGTGTAGGTCGTCGTAGATCCAGAAGAGTTCGCGTTCGCCCTCTTTCCACTCAATGGGAAACTCTTCATCGCCATAAAAAGTACCGAGAGCCTGAGTGTTGGTCGTAGTCATGGGACTTCCTGCTTTCTCAAATGTCGTAAAACGTGTTTACAACACCTTCGTACCTGCTTCACAGCAGACCGTTTCACCCAGTGCTGGGCCAGAGCGTTCCGCTCCACAGGCGATTGTACGTTCCGACGAAGCCACTGCCGCAACGTCCGGAACCTTCCGGAGGGCTTCAATTTCGACCATGATGGCGGCGTTCCAATCGCGGTCATGAACGGTACCGCACTGTTCACACCCCCATACACGGTCGGCAAGGGTTAAATCTTCCTTGACCCAGCCACAGGCGTGACAGGTCTTCGACGAGGGAAACCATCGGTCTACCAGTTGCACAGAGCCGCCGTACTGCTCAGACTTGTAGAGAAGCTGACGCTTGACCTCAAAGAAACTGGCATCGCTTACTGCTTGCGCTAAGCAATGGTTAGCAAGCATCCCTTTAACATTCAGGTCTTCCAGACCAATCAAAGCGTAGGCTCGTGCTACCTTCGTGGACATCTTGTGCAAGAGATCCTGTCGTTGGCAGGCTACTCGATAGTGTGCTTTGGCAAGCTTCTTCGCATTCTTCCACCAGTTCTGGCTACCCTCTACTTTGCGGGAGAGTCCTTTGCTTAAGCCCTGGATGCGTGCTAAGTTCCGACGATAGTGTTTTTGGTTCTCAAACTTCTCGCCATTGCTTAGCGTAGCTAAGGTCTTAATGCCCAGGTCTATCCCAACAGACCCACCTTTGTGAGTTGGTATCTCATGCTTCACCTCGACGGCAATGGAGACGAACCACCAGCCCGCACGAGAGGAAATAGTGGCACTCATGATCTTGCCCTGGAAACGTAACTCTTCGGTCATATTGACATCGCCCAACTTTGGAACGTGGAGCGTATGCCCATCGACCGAAAACTTATCGTTGGCGAGGTAGAATCTCAGCCGATCCTTTTTCTTGCTCTTAAATCGAGGGAAACCTGCTTCCTCGCCATCCTTGCGTGGACGCTTGAGCTTAGGCTGTGCCCCTTCCCGTTTCATGCGCCAATAGTTAGCAAAGGCTTGCCCGAGATCGGCAAACGCTTGTTCAGGAGCACACTTGGTGGTTTCGTAGACCCACGGAAACTGCTCGCCCTTGATCTGGTTGTATTCCGTACGGAGTCCTCGCATGGTGACTCGTTCGCCCTTGGAACGTGCTTCTTTCCATCGAGCCAACGCCCAGTTGAAAGCGTGTCTTCTGACACCACAGGCTTTGCGGAAGTAGGTATCCTGTTCTGGTGTGACGTTGAGTCTGATCACATGCGAGCGATTCATGGCCTATTCCTTTTGCAATGCAGCGTCTTTGAGCACGTTCCGATAGGAGCGCAAACCATGCAATCGAGCCGAGAAAACGGTCACAATGGCTATCAAGTCCCGAACTAACTCTTGCTCAGGTGACATGGCCTCACCGTTGATGACCACCAGTTCAGTATGGTGTCGCTCACAGAAGGCTTCAAAGTATTCGTAGCCAAAGCGTACCAACCGATCACGGTGGGCAATGATAAGGCGTCTTACCTGGCCGAGTTCAATCATTTCCATCAGCCTGTTAAACCGCCTGCGCTTGTAGTTCAGTCCACTCCCAATATCAGACATCCATTCATCGACCGTGATGGAGTGCTGCTTACAGTAGGTCTCAAGTGCGTTGACTTGATTTGCCAGCTCAGGCTTTTGAGCTACGCCTGATACCCTGGAATAGACAATTGTTAGACCTTGCTCTTGTGCCACTAACCCGCGATACTGCAAGTATTGGTCGTGGGTATAGTAGCGCCGGTTGGTAGGAGAGCGATGGGCCTTTAAGATGCCTTTCCTATCCCACTTCTGCAAGGTATTGGTGGTTCGGCCTATGAGTTTGCCAAACTCCTGTGGTGAATATGTATGTTCCATGCATATTAGTTACTACATTTTACCACAAAAGTCAACACTGTTTATTGCCTCCTTGAAATAATAAGTGGATTTGGAAGCAGCCTACATTATACGTAACGTTACTGAGACAAGTATAGATTATCGATAATCGAAAGTCAAGAAAGAATAACCGGTGTATCGGGTTACTTTTTGACTTTTCAATGGAACTGAGCTATACTGGCTGTATAAGCTGGACCCGGGCGCAGCGGCAAGAGCTGCTTTCTTGCTTCGTGTGTTACAGGACGCGCTCAAGCCGTTCTCGGGATGGCAGGTAGACGCTCCCAGTGCATCGTCGTCCTTCTGAAAAAGGACATGTTGGTCTCTCGACCATTCAACACAAGCTAAGAGTTCATCACATGAGCGAAAACACGTCAAGCGACGATTTGAGGGATTTCAGGAGGAAGAGCCGATGACATCGATTTCGCAGGAACAGCAGGCAACGAGCGATGAGTCTTTCCAGGCCGAGTTGCGGGCCTGGCTGGCGGCAAATGTCACCGACGAGTTCCGCGAAAAACGCACCATGACTTTCCAGGAGAAAGTGGCCGTACGCCGGGCCTGGCAAAAAAAATTATTCGAGGCGGGGTGGATCGGGATCGGCTGGCCTAGAGAGTATGGTGGGCGAGGCGCTAGCCTGATGCAGGAAACGATTTATAATGAAGAGATGGCCCGCGCTCAGGCCCCTTCCACAGCGAATGTGATAGGTCTGAATATGGTCGGCCCCACCATCCTGGCTGTCGGCACTGCCGAACAGAAAGCCCGTTACCTGCCTAAGATCTTGAGCGCCGAGGAAATCTGGTGTCAGGGTTTTAGCGAACCGAACGCCGGTTCCGATGTGGCCTCCCTGCAGACCCGGGCGGTACGGGAAGGCGATCATTTTGTGGTGAACGGCCAGAAAGTCTGGACCAGTTACGGGTACGTGGCCGACTTCTGTATTTTGCTGGTGCGTACCGATTTTGAGGCACCTAAGCACAAGGGTTTGAGCTACCTGATCGTCGATATGAAGTCGCCTGGAGTGAGCGCCAAGCCGCTGGTCCAGATGACAGGTGAGGCCGAATTTGCCGAGCTATTTTTTGAAAATGTCAAAGTGCCGGTGGCGAACCTGGTCGGCGAACTGAATAAGGGCTGGATGGTAGCCATTACCACATTGATGCACGAGCGGGGGGGTCTCTCGTTTAGCATTATCGTGACTTTCGAGCAGCGCTTGCAGGCTCTCATTGAACTGAGCCGCAGCAGTACCTTGAATGGAAAGCCCGTGCTCGAGGACCCACAGGTGCGGCAGCGCCTTGCCCGGCTTTACACTGATGTCAAGACCTTCAAGCTCAATACCATGAGCCAGATGTCTACCGTTAGCCAGGGCCATCTTCCGGGACCGGAAGGTTCACTGCTCAAATTACAGTGGAGCGAGTTAAATCAGCGCCTGGTTGAACTGGCCTTTGAACTCGAAGGTCCCTTCTCCAGCCTGGCCCCTGACTCGGTGGACGCCCCCTTTGAAGGTCGCTGGCAGTATGAATACCTGCGTGCGCGAGGCAACACCATTGAAGCGGGCACCAGCGAAGTGCAGCGCAATATCGTGGCTGAGCGCGTGCTCGGTTTGCCGCATGCCTGAGGACTGAGAACGAACAGCTGACCTGTGGATCTTAGACAAACGATTGAATGTGAAAGAGGATCGAGAACGATGTACCTGGCTCTCAGCGACGAGCAAAAGATGCTAGCGCAAACAGTCCGCATGTTTGTCGAGAAGGAATTGCCCTCTGCTAAGGTGCGGCAGATTATGGCGACTGAAGATGCTTTTGATGAGCGACTCTGGCAGAAGATGGCCGAGCAGGGCTGGATGAGCTTGACTGTGCCGGTCGAATTTGGCGGGTTGGCCGAGTCCTGGCTCACTGTTGCGGTCTTGTTCGAGGAATTGGGCCGGGGAATGGTGCCTGGCCCGTTCCTGGCTACGGTAGGGCTGGCGGCCCCACTGCTGGCAATGGCCGGGAGCGCCGAGCAGAAAGCACGCTGGCTGCCTGCCATTGTGGAGGGGAAGTGCCGAGCTAGCGTGGCTTACCTGGAGCCCGACCCCAGCTACGAGCTCGATGCGATAGGTACAACAGCAAGCGAAGTGAGCGGCAAATATACACTGAACGGTACCAAAATGTTTGCCCTTGATGCCGGCGTGTCCGATATGATTATCGTGGCAGCCAAAGATGAAGGAAAGGTGGGCCTGTTCCTGGTGGAGAAGGGGGCCGAGGGTCTGACGGTGGAAATCCTGGGAGGCATGGATTTGAGTCGGCGCTTGGCCCGCATCAAACTGAAAAATACGCCGGTCGAGAAGATCGACGGTTGCAATGATCCTCGTCAGGCGCTGGAACAGGCCTTGAATTGCGCCAGTTTCGCGCTAAGCGCGGAAGGCGTGGGTGGGATGCAGTGGATTCTGGATACGGCTGTTGCTTATGCCAGGTCTCGTGAACAGTACGGGCATGTGATCGGCAGTTATCAGGGGGTAGCTTACCCGTTGGTGGACCGGGCCCTTGACCTGACCAGCGCACGCTCAGCCGTCGCAGAGACACGCATGCTTTCTCCTCCCTCAAGTAAACTCACACCAGTATACATCTGATAGAGGTAGTTTCTCAACGGGTGGCCGTCAAATTTTGCGTGAGAAAGGTCAGGCGACCCAAAAGAATCGCCTGATCCTCCTTCCCTCCTTCTCGTGGTGGTGAAACAGAGACCTTCAAACTCGTTCCATATATTCCCCGTTCTCGGTATTGACGCGGATCAGGTCGCCTGGGGAGATGATGGGGGGGACCAGCACAACCAGACCAGTTTCAAGTCGTGCTGGCCCCTCCATTGTGGCATGCCAGTAGTGACCAGACATCTCAACATCCTTTACGCGCATCACGACCGACGCGGGTAAATCTACTCCAACCGGCTCGTCATTGAGCAGGAGCAGGTCGAGTTGCAGATCATCGACGATGTATTTGCTCGCCTTGCCAAGCGTCTCAGCAGGGAGCATAATTTCATCCGGGGTGTCGGGATCCAGGATGGCGGTATCCACGAAGTGGTACAGCTCACCATCCCAGTACGCAAAGGTCACCGGGAGGCGTTCAACCGGGACCAATTTGAACTTGGGCCCAGCATCCAGCGTCCGTTCAATGATTGCGTGTGTACGCAGGTGCCGCAGCTTCAACCGTATATTGGCCTTGCTACGCCCCTCTGTGACGTGTTGCCAATCAAGGACAATATAAGGCTCCCCCTCGATTTCGAGCGTGAGACCTTTTTGCATTTCGTTCGACGAAATCATGAAGCACTCCTCTTATGCGATGCATAACATCTCTTAATAAGTTCTGTTCCCTACAGATCTTCTTAAAGAGAATACGTTGGGTGAGGAGTGAAAGTATGACAGCATAGAAAATATATTTTTGTTCATACTTAGTAGTCGTTAAGAAATAACTTCCCGTCTTCAAGACAGGGCTGGCAATCGTATTACCAGTAACGCGGAAAGTTATTTTTTAACAAGCCCTTAGATCACGCTCATCAACTGGCAAAGGGGGGATCTGCTCCTGGAAGGAAGTCTTTCTCCCCTCCGATTCCATCCATGAAGGAGTAATATTCATGCCAGGTTACCAGACGGGTTCCAAGGATCAGGAAGACAACATAGTACCACCACCTGAGACGTTTCAAACCCGGCGTTCCCAGTGGCCAGACAACCTTCTCGCTCAAAACTCAGGTCGCCTCCTGGATAGAGCTGATAGTGTAATTTACTTCATCGTTGGCGTTTGTTTCTTCCTTGCAGCTATCATGGCTCTCACCTATACCTTCTGGGCTCTTGGCGTCTCGATCATTGAACTCCGAGCGTTACCAATGAATCAACAGCCGACACAAGGAGCACAAGCCATCATTGAGCTTGTTTCCGTCGGTGTCAGCGCCGCAGTCATCCTTGCCCTGGGTATAACGCTCAAACTTCTTAGCGGAATGTTTGAGGATGGCGAGTCAAAATAGTGGTGCGCCAGCAAGCTATTTGCTACTGTGTGTACCGCGAGGAAAAAGTGATCGATGTTTTTGTTGCACCCATACAAACAGCCGGGGAAGCACGACCACACAAAGCACAGCAATCCAGAGGGCTACGCTGCTCGCAAAGAACCTTCCGAGCAACAGCGTCCCGAGCCATCCACCGCAGAAGGCAGCTAACGCTCCAATGGAGAGCATGGCGGGCCACTTTTTTCTTCCCCACGATGAGGGCCAGAACTTTGCTAGAACTGCTAGCAGGCCGACCAGCAGGCCGAGCAGGAGCCAGAAGCAAGAGAGAGCAAGCATCATAACCCTCGTTTCATGAACCTGGAAGCAGCACTTTATAGAGGACGCGGAAGAGAGTTAGAGCATCACCGAGTATTTGCGTCAGGCTGTGGCCTGTCGCTACCTCGACATGTTGGAAGATACCGAACTCGACAAAGTCATATGGGCGATGGATGCGGGCAAGTGCTGCAGCAAAAGCTTGCGACTCCGTGATGGGAAGCGATGAGTCATCTCGCGAGTGCAGTAAGTAGATCGGGGCGTGAACCTTGTTGATGACCGAACTTGGCGAGAGCGTGTTGAGTAAGGCATGCAACTGTGGTGAGAGAGCCGCCATGTTTTCATGTACGCGACCAGGTTCATCACCTTCCAGCAAGTGGTAGGCGGCAATGGCGGGTGGTGACATCTGCGCAAGCTTGTCGCTGGTGAGTGGCTTCCCGCCAGGAATGAAGGCGCTCACCAGGAGCGAACCATCATGAGGAGGGAGTCCATCGGCCATCACGTTGGCCAGTACCTGGAGTGGATACTGCGATGGATACCATGGAACCAACTGACCATCTACGATGATGGCCCGCTGACCATAAGCACGAAGAACCGTTTCTGCATTAAAGTAGGCGCCGAAGAGGACGATGAAAGAGATGCGATCTCGAATGCGTGTATCGGCGGCGGCAAGATAGGCCAATGTCCCACCACCGCTGAAGCCTCCAATGCCGATTCGATCAGCTCCGACGCCGGGCCAGTGAGAGAGGAAATTAAAGGCCTGGACAACAGCATCGCTATCGACTGCCGAGATATCGTTGTGGATGAGTGTTGAGGTGGTGATATCCTCTACGACGATACCGACGTGGGCCAGAGCCAGGGAGAGATTGATAAGCTGGGGCACATTGCGGTTATCACCAACTCCAGGAATAATGACGATGCCTTCAAGGGCACGAGAAAGTGGTGGCGCAGGCGTCGCAGGCTCGTAGATGTCCAGGTAGACAGTTCCCCCACGCGAAGGTACTGTCTTCTGAATGTGCCGTACAGGTTCCTCGAGAAGGTTCAGCGGTGCAGGCTGCGAGGCGCTAATTACTGCTGCAACCAGAAACGCCGTGCGCGCAGTAGCGCGTCCCGCAGGCGTTACTGACAGAAACAGACCGGCTCCAAAGAGCAAGGCGAGCGCGGTCCGTGCCGCTACGACACCAAACGTGGAATTGTGCCTGTTTCCTGGTTTGCCGGACACAGGCTTTTGACTGAAAGTTGAGATCGTTCTGTTTTTGCTCAACGGTTGCTCCCCTGATGTCGCGCCTGAAACATCCGCACGCGCATCAAATTGGCACAGGAATCTTCGCACCAGCGCCGGTTCTGATTCGCGCTTTCATTATAATATACCCATCAACAGTCAGGATTCTCACAGGAAAACGATTTTTCTTTGGTATACGTGTGGAGAGGTGTAGGCGTCGATGTCAACGTGAGATGCGATGGCATAGTCACACGTTGCATCGAGGCCGGCCCCAATACCGATGCTTTGAAAGGCAACTTTAACGAGTTATGTGCGAAAAGACGATGTGTTCTAAGGTATTGGCGAGCGATAGTTCATCCAGCGTTGCCAGGTTACTCAAGAAAATGATCGCGACCCTATCATCAATGAAGCGCCCGATATAGGTCCTGAAGCCATCGATTCTCCCATCATGCCAAATCAACCGACGTCCTGGCACAGGTGAATTGGTAATGAACCACCCATAGCCATAGCCTGACCCCACGTACTGCGATGCAGGGGCATAGGGAGTAAACGCCTCATCAAGCGTCTGCTGCGAGACCAGCGTGTTTGTGTAGAGGGCTTGATCCCAGCGATACATGTCTTCCAAGGTCGTCTGGAGAAGTCCCGAGCCGAAGAGGAATGTCCACTGTGGGGTAATAGGCCACCCGAGGGTCACTGCATTGACGCGCCAATCTGCATAGCCAACCGCGTGATCAGGCAGGGAGAGATAATTCTGGTCGAAGCCCGTGTCTTTCATCTGCAGGGGATCAAAAATGGACTGCTGCAAGAACTCGCTGTAGGGCTCGCCTGATGCCCGCTCGACGACATAGCCCAGAATCTGGTAGCATACGCTACAATAGTCGAACTGGCTGCCGGGTGTAAAGGCCAGGGAGACCCCGTCGTAACTGGCAATCCATGCTTCAGGGGAGGCGCCCGACAATTGTGAATCGTCCAGTTGCGGAATGCCTGAGGTATGTGTCAACAGGTTGTGGATCGTCAATGGTTGCCATGCCGCGGGACAATTTTCAAGGTAGGAGCAGAGACGATCGTGCACATGCAGTTTGCCTTGCTGCTGCAAGATGAGGATCGCCATGGCGGTAAATTGCTTGGTGGTGGAGCCAAGATAAAACCTGGTATGAGGTGTGTTGGGTACACCATGATCCCAATCGGCCATACTATAGCCCTTGCTTAAAAGCACCTGGCCATGTTGTGCGATCAGTACTGAGCCGCTGAATTGCTGGTGTGCGGACATATTCGCCAGTAAGCTATCTACCTGGGGAGCAATCAGCGCGGTTTGTGCAGTAGGAGTTGCTTGCCTGGTGGGCTTTGGCTGATATTTGTGGGTGTCACCAGCAGTAGCAAGTGTTGAGTGGTGCGCTTGTCGAGCCGCAGGAGGTGTCCTCCAAGCTTGCCAGGCTGCAGCCAGCAGAAACAGGATCAGGCTTGTGATTACCAGCAGGCAGATGGTTAACACGAGGTTCTGCCTTCCCAGGCGTTGTTTAGTGAGCTTTAGTACTGGTAATAGAAGTGTTGGCGTTTCTTGATCGTTTATCATTATCTTTTGTTCCTCCACACATTAGAGAGGCAGATAGATGCTTTTAGAGAGATCGCGCATACAAAAAGTAGGAGGATGGGCAGTTGAACACATTCTTTTTTCTCATAAACCCCATCCATTAAAGTATAAAAATATTTACCACCACTAGAACCATTGTTTCTAATGACTACAAAGAGATTAAAGACCCTACTTTTGTTAATAGTGCAACTGTAGAGTAATACCGGACAAAGGGGAAGAAAGAAACGGTGGTAATCTGGTTAAGAATTGGTTATGATTAACCACAAAATGAGGAATGAATATTTTTGTATAGCTAGTAGAGGCTAATGGATACAGCGCATCAGATTGTAGCCGATACCTTTCGCCGGGAAGCAGGTCGCATTCTCGCTAGCTTGATTAGTTCCGTAAAGGACTTCGAGCTGGCAGAGGATGCGCTGCAGGAAGCTATGCTCGTGGCGCTCGAACGCTGGCCTGTAGATGGTATCCCTCGCAATCCGAGCGCGTGGATCACAACTACTGCGCGGCACAAGGCTATCGATCGCCTGCGCCGCACGAGCACATTGGCACGCAAACAGGTGCTGCTACAGGAACTTGTCGAGCGGGAAGAGCAGAGAGGAACAGAGGAGATGGAGGATCGAGCGATCCCTGATGAGCGCCTCAAGCTGATGTTTACCTGTTGCCACCCGGCGCTGTCGTTGGAGGCACAGGTGGCACTGACGCTGCATACACTGGGGGGGTTATCTACGCCAGAGATTGCCAGCGCATTCCTGGTCCCGTTGCCAACGATGGCACAGCGCCTGGTACGAGCCAGGCGCAAGATACGGGATGCGGGTATTCCTTATCGCGTGCCAGAGGCAGGAGCCTTAGAGGAACGTGTCGACGCGGTACTCTCTGTGCTCTACCTCATTTTCAATGAAGGGTACACGGCCACATCCGGGAATGAGCTGATTCGACGGGAACTTTGTGACGAAGCGA
>VBHS01000016.1 GCA_005881295.1 Chloroflexota bacterium | reverse complement strand
TGCGCTCAGCACCGCGCGTACATTGCTAAAAGCCAGGGGAAAGGTGATCCAGACCGCCAGGCTATAGAGTGGAAGTAACCGCAACAGCACAAAAAGCGTCACCGCTATGTAGCTACCTACCAGGAGAAAGGCGTGGAAACGCTTGCCAAACACCTGCCCCAGGCGCACAGGCAGCGTGCGTTTGTGCACCGCCAGGTCGTCCTGGTAGTCACGCACATTGTTCATATTGAGAATAGCTGTGACCAGAAAGCCGACGGGCACGCTGGCGAAAAATGCCTCCCACGACCAGCGGGGAATCTGTACGTAGTAGGCTCCCCAGGTCATCAGCAAACCCATCGCGATGTAGACCAGGATATCACCCAGCCCGCGTGTAGCGAATTTGAACGGCTTCGCGCTATAAAAGTAGGCAATAGCCATACCGGCCAGCCCAAACAGGATAATCGCCGGGCCACTGGTATAGATCAGCACAAGGCCGAGCACAGCCGCGATGAAGAAGCTGCCGATACCCCCGCTGAATACCTGCGCTGCCGTCATTTCGTGCCGGAAGATCACCGTGGAAGCTCCCAGGGATTCAGCTGTATCAAGCTCGTAGCGATAGTCAAAGTATTCGTTGAAGTAATTCGCGCCGATCTGCAGAAAGAGGGCTGAGAACAGTGCTGCCAGGAAGCTCACGAGGTGAAATGTTCCATCGTAGGCAGCCACCGCTGTCCCCACCAGTACCGGGCTGACCGTCGCGGTCAATGAAAAAGGGCGCGCAGTTTTGACCCAGACCTTCCACGAGGGTGTGGGTTTTGTGTTGTGCGAATCTGTTTGAGTAACTTTCAAGCTGGTTTCGTTCGTATCCATTTCTTTAGCTCTTGAATAGTGATATCTTGTAAGCTATACAGTGATATCTCGTATGCTGTACATCATAAGCATAGTGCGCATGAGATAAAACGTCAAATGGCTCTCTGCAACTTCGTTGAGAAATACATGTGAGGAAAAGTTATGGCAGAGAAAAAAGAAACGCCTGCAAATAGCGAGAAACAGAAAAACGAAGGAACGCTCCAAAGAGGTATGAAGGCCATAAAGCCCTTACAGGATTTTTGGAACAAATTTAATAACGACTGGTCGTGGACCCTTTCCGCCGCCCTGGCATATAACCTGTTGTTTGCAATGTTCCCCTTCTTTCTCGCGCTGCTGGCCATACTTGGTTTCTTCCTGGGCGGACTGGATCAGCAGGCATTTAATAGACTTGTAAACAATATCGTTGACTACTTTCCGTCAGCAACAGCAACACAAATCACAGCCATCCTCAATGCCGCACGCGAGGAGCTTTCGAAGGCTTCAGGTATCCTATTGGTAAGCTCGATTGTAATCGCCATCTTCAACGGATCGCGCTTCTTCGTGCTCGTTGAAAACTGCTTTGGTATCATCTATCACCTGCGCTCCAGGGGATTTTTCGCCCAGAATGTAATGGCGATTGGCATGCTTCTGCTATTCATCGTGCTTGTACCCATCGCGATCATCGCGGGGACTGTACCGTCTTTAGCAATCGCTGTACTGCAAAATACTCCTTTTGGCCACATGTCAGGCAGTATCGCCGATGTGATTAATCACCTGGGAGGCTTGATAGCTTCATATGTATTGTTCCAGGCCATCTATAGCATCATCCCTAATAAAAGAATACGTTTCCGTAACAGCTGGCGTGGAGCAGTATTAGCGGCTCTACTGCTCCAACTCTACCTGATCTTCTTCCCATTGTACGTAGAGCAATTTTTAACCGGCATTGTCGCTGCTGTAGGTTCCGTGCTCATACTGCTCATCTTCTTTTACTACTTCGCCATAATTCTGTTCTTAGGCGCCGAGATCAACGCCTTCACTGGGGAAAAAGTACGGGTCACGCCGAATCTGGTTACGCTTGTTTCTCTTTCGGCAGGGAAGGTAGAGAGTGAGTAACAACTCCGCTTCGGTTTTATTAGTGCATTTCCCATGAAGTTTGTTTCGTTTGTTTCACTTGTTTCATTTGTTTCGCTGTGTTAGCTCGTGCGTCAAATTGGAAGATTTTCTCGGGGCACCTCCTAATTCCGAAGTAGTCTGCTGACTCTGCATTAGCTCCGAATCAGAATATGTCTATAAACTTCAGGTTATACGAAACTCTAAAATTCCTCCATCAATTTAAAGCTGGAGATTTGTCGTAACGACAAATCTCCAGCTAAGTTCGGAATGCCTACCAGGAAAAGATACAAAGTGAGCTATTAAATCAAAAACACGCGCACGTTCTAAACCTACTACTTCGACATCGTGTTATATACCGCCAGCCAGTTTGTAGCGATCTCGATCTGCGCTTTTTTCAGGCTAACAGCCCCGGAACATACCTGATCGTGCAAGTAGTTTTCGACTTTATCTTTTTCGTGGAAGCCCGGCTTGGGACTGGCCGCCTCGGGCCAGAGGTTCGATATATCGTTTGAGCCGCCCAACTCCAGGGGAACCAGGTGATCAACTTCGTATTGGCCCGGCGAATGATGTGTTATGCCGTACTCGGCATATGCCTGGTCCTTCTCACTTACCGGCACATTGCGCACCGAACTGGAGTATCCATATTGGCAGATGGCATCCTTCGTTCCGGTTGCCAGCACAGCACCAGGCGTACACGCCGAGTCAGGTAGTGCGTCATGTGCCACGCATCCAGATGTTTTGGTCTGCACTCCCCAATGTGGCTCGCTCCCAGTTGTATTGCTACCTGTGTTACCGGTACTACCTGAGGTAGGCGTGATAGCCGGCAAGGTTATGGTTATCGACCCACAGCCACTGAACGCGATTGTGAAAACCGCGAGCAGTCCAAGCAAACAGATGATTCTTTTCATAAGTCCCTTCTCCTTTGTATTGAATTCGGCCCCTATCCTGCAAGATGAATTTGGGAGGAAATTGTATATGTAAACGCCCACACTCACTCGGATTGCAGCACAAGCCAGCTCGCATCGAAATGTCGCGTTTGCAGGTCGGCCAATTTTATCCAATAGTAAAGCATGCCGGCATTGCCCCAGCGCATCCCGATTTCCTCGTCGGTATCTACCTGTAAGAGCAGTTGCCAGTCCGTGGCCCCCTTCGTTAATGCAGCCGCCTTCGGATCGCTGATATCGGTCACGCCATTTGAGACAAGCTGGCACTGCAGGCGCATATCATCCTGGATGGTATCGGGAAAGCCCAGCATGCGGTGACGGGGCATGATGCGGCCAGTCTGGCTGGCAAACGACGAGAGTACCGACTCATATTTCTTCTGGTCTTCGTCCGTCCAGTCCAGGTTGGGTATCTCAAGGGATGGCTGCTGCGAGAAGGTTATCTCGCTCGCAAAGCTCGGAGAGCAGGCGTTAAACTTGCTCGTGGCCGGAAGCTTTGCCGGGAATGGCGTTTTTTGCAGGTTGGAGAGGTCGCCGTCTTTGAAGAGGACCTGCCAGCCTCCGCGATCAGCCGGGTCCGCTCCATACGTCTCTTGCTGCGCATCATAGAAAAACCAGAGCATGCCACTTTGGGGCAATACCTTTTCGCTATCATATTGGCGCACATCGTCGAGACGTATTTGCGCGATGAATGATTGTGGCTCTCCCTTTAATTCTGGCCACGTCGTTCCAGGCGGCAGGTCGGGAACTCCACCCAGCTTCGACGCTCCAGGCTTCATGAGAGACTCATTAGTCTTTGTGGCAAGAATCCGGATCGATGGCCGTGCCAGCCGGTCAATATCTTTTACCAATCGGGATAACCCTGCCGAGGTTAACGCGGCTTGAAAGTCTGCTTTGTTCATAATACTCCTGTACTCCTTTCGCTATCTCTGTTTCTATACACGCTTACTGTTGACCTGGAGCGTACAGCGCAACCCTTAGCCTATGGCCACAATCGAAAACTATTCGAGCTGGCTATTGCCTGGATCCTGGCACAACCTGCGGTGACGGGTGCTATTGTCGGTATTCGCAACGCCAGGGAGGCGGAGCAGATGCTAATGGGTTCCAATTGGATCTTCACCGACGAGGAACGGGCGGAAATTGAAAAAGCTCTTACCCTCTGGGAGAGCTAGCGTAATATTACGCACGCTTATCCACAAAAAATTGCTGAGACGACCTGAAAATACGTAATCGAATACGTTATTTACTGGATGTGTTTCTTCGCCGGACGAGGTAAACTTTAGATAGCGCGGAGTATACATCTATGTGATGGTTGAAGTGGCAAGAACTTAGCACTAGTAAAGGTGCATATATTATGTAAAGCGCCTGAAAGGATAAGTGGCACGATGAATAAGCCTTGTGCCTGTGCCGACAACGCAGAAACACGCTTTGATCTCGATGATCTCCCGTGTGAGCTTTTTGAAATATCCGTTCCTGTAGCACTGACCTTAGCATCTCCACTGCACGCGATGAACCTTTCATTACTCGCGGAGCGCTGCGTGAAAGAAATGAACACCTATCGTCGTGGCGAGGTACCCGACAACCAGTACGGTTTAGAGCTGTTGCGCCGCGCTATGATCGAGCACGACAGCGATGCCTGGACGTGGGTGCAGAAATGCTTCGGCGAGATTGTCCTGACGTGGTTGCGCCGCCATCCCAGAAAAGAGGAAGCTTCTCGCCATGACAGTGAAGAGAACTATGTGGCACAAGCCTTCACACGCTTCTGGCAGGCAACGACCTGCAATCAGAAGCTGGCATTTACTTCTCTTGCCGCAGCTCTCCAATACTTGCATGCCAGTCTCAATGGAGCCATTCTCGACACCCTGCGAAGCTATGCGCGGCAAAAAGAGATCCCACTGCCAGAGCCTGGTTTTGCGGGAGAACCATTTGTGGAAGAGCCTGAAGATGCCAACGAGTTGTGGGAAGCCATTCAAGGGTTACTTCCGCACGCGCGTGAGAAGCGCCTGAGCTATTTGCTCTTTTACTGCAGTCTTAAACCCAGGGATATTATTCGGTACTTCCCTCAAGAGTTCAGCGACGTACGAGAGATCTATACCCTGCGTCGCAATATTATGGAGCGACTCCTGCGCAACGCGGATACCATTCGCTGGCGTCTAGGCGTTGAAAGTGCGCATGTTTAGCGAGCGCACATGGCGATTTTTACAAGAAGAGAGTCCAGAGTCGAACTCTCTTCTTTAATATTACGAAGAGATTGCCTGCATTGTCGAGTAGTTTCCCTTGACGCGAAGGTGAGTTTGGCTTCGCTACGGCTGGCTGCTCCCGCCTTCTACCTCGTCAACCCCTCAAACCGCTCGATATCTCCTCTAACGATATCAAGGCTTGCCCGCCAGAAGTCCGCCGAGCGGATATCGATGCCGAATTCGGCCGCCAATGTCGCGGCATCAGCCAGGCCGGTGGATGACAAAAGCGCATCGTAACCCAGCTTGAACTTCTCGGGGTCCTGTTGATATTGTGCGTACAGTCCAAGTCCGAAGAGCAGACCGAACATGTAGGGATAGTTGTAGAACGAGACCTCTGTACTGTAATAATGCGGCTTCATGGCCCACATGTACGGGTGTAACCGGGACTCATCTAAACCATCACCATAGGTCTCGCGCTGCGCCTCCAGCATCAATGTATTGAGTTCGTCAATGGATAATTCTCGCTGCTTGCGAGCCTCGAAGACGCGCTGTTCAAAAAGGAAACGACTGGTGATATCGACTAGTACCTGGCAAGAGCCTTGCAGTGACGCCTCCAGGATCATGATCTGTTCCTGCTTATCTGCTTTGCGCAATGCTGCCTCGCGAACAATGGTTTCGCAGAAGATGCTCGCTGTTTCCGCTAACGTCATGGGCGTATCCCGTTGCAGCATCGTCCGCTGCGCCAGGTTCAGGTTGTGGTAGCCATGTCCCAACTCGTGCGCCAGGCAACTCATACCACCATACGAGGACTTAAAGTTCGCAAAGACGCGTGACTCGTCCTTACGCAAGGGAGTGCAGTAGGCGCCATCAACTTTTCCCTCCCGCGGCTCAGCATCGATCCACTGTTCGCTGAAGGCCCGTGCCGCGAAGTTTGATAGCCTGCATGAGTACGTACCAAATTGATTGACGATGAACTGAGCTGCTTCATCATATTCCCAAACCCTGTCGCTCTTACCCACAGGCGCGAACAAGTCGTACCATGCAAGCCGGGGCAGACCCAGAGCACGGGCTTTGGCACGCAGGTAACGCCGGAAATCGGGAAATGACTCGCGGGCTGCCGTCATCATGGCATCAAGCGTTGCGCCGTCGATCTGGCTGTCGAACAACGAAGCCT
>VBHS01000015.1 GCA_005881295.1 Chloroflexota bacterium | reverse complement strand
TACTCTTCGACGAACTCGCGCACCTGTTCGAGTTGCAGTGGGTAGATGATCGCCCAATTTAAATGGCCCTCGTTTACCAGTTGTTCCAGTTCTGGCAATCCCCTGTGATATCCTTCGCGGCATGTTATGATGAAACGGTTTTGCGTCATAAGTAGCATCTCCGCCAGCTCTCTACCAACGGCGGCGCGGTACCGTTGATCGACTTCATCCAGACCATCACAGAGGAATAAGATGCGTCCTTGCCGTATCAGCTTGTTCAGATAGGGTCGAAGATGACGTGTACCCTCAAGGTCTCCCTCGTAGATGAAATCAAGCAGGGTCACTGGCTGTACCGATGCTTCGGAGATAGCAGCCTGATCGTCTGGGTGATTGTGCCCGGTAGAGAGGGCATGAGCCTCGTTATGCGACTTGATGAAGGCGCTATAGTTTTTCAGCGGGAGATATACAGGAATGCTATTTTGACCTCGCAGCAGAGCCTTGCGCTGCTGTAGGGCAAAGAAGCGGTATTGTTCTAATGTGAGCGTCTTCCCAGTTCCTGCTGCTCCCTCGAGCAGCAGGGATATCTCTTGCGGAAGTTCTACCAGGTCAAGCAGAGAAACGGTCTGCCCAAAACCTGGTAACTGTGGATCAGGTGTATGCTCAAAGTAGGTCACCGGTGTCTTATACGTTTGAGCAAGGGAATCGAGCTGTGTATACGTTTTGCGATATGCTTCCTGCTCCTTTTGAACATCTCGTAGATACGCTCGGAGAGCGAGTGGCCGGGCCGCGAGAAAGGCTACAAGTGCTGCCGCGACCAGTTCAACGAAGGGGATCAGGAGTAGAAGAGGTAAATGCATGGGAAGGGCAACCAGTATTGAAAAGGTATCGGCCCTCTTGTCTCCAAGGATATTGATAGGGTTGAAAAACCAGATCATGGCTAGCTCAATAGCGGTAAGTAGTAGCATAATAGCGATTCCTATAAAAATGCTACGGAAAAGGCGAGAAAAAACCATACGATAGGACAAATTTCTAGGTGAGTTGGCTGAAGATACGGGATGCTGTGTAGTTGCCATGCTGTTATGGCTGCCTTTCAGTGAATATGCAGTTCCATAGTAGCGATAGTATATCCCACGCGACAAATACAAACAAGTGTTTGAATCAGTTAAAGCCTGTAATAAATTTGCCAGAGGGAAGGAAAAAAGTAATTTTTTTCGTCGCGCTTATTTTGTGGCGTAATCCATAGAATTATTGTGAAAATTGTGCTTTACTCTAGAGGGGTTAGGATACTTGCATCCTTTTTTCGCGGGAGTTACAACCTGCTCTATATGCTGTTCTAAATGGTAGACTTTATTGATCACTTGATATCAACAGTAAAATAGTTTCACTATCTGAAAGAGGCGTTTTGTATGAAGCATCCTGGTCGCTGGTTCTTTGGAGAACATAAAAATAATGAGAATCGACCAGAACTAATGAAGACCATAAAATTGGCAAGCCTTACAGGCCGGGGCCCTAGAACCACAGTCCCTCTTCAAGGGCAAGCGGCTGAGCCTGAAGCACACAATAACGAAGATCGCTCCTTTGAATCACTCGATACAGTGAAGACAAAGAGCCCGGAGGCGTACGGTTCTCATGGCCCTTTGGATGAAGTCAACACTCACAAATTACCACAGCTATCTCCTCAGCCGGATGAATCTTTTGTGCTGGCCAGAACAAATCAAAAAGGGTTGATCTCACGGGGAAGGGCCATAGTCCTCGCCTCATTTCTTCTTGTCGTGATTGTCAATGCTGCCAACCTGGGTTCGTCACAATTTATCGGTGCACAGGGATGGGCCTTTATTTTAAGTGGTGCATCTACTACAAGCAGCCATAATTTGCTGAAGGATGTTGCCAACCAATTTCGCCACACTCCTACAGCGGGAACTAGAACTCAAACGAAGCACAAGTTAACGCCAGCAGTGTATATTAATGCCATTCTGCAGAAAATGACATTGGACGAGAAACTTGGGCAGATGATGATCGTACAATTTTATGGCCCTGACTATGGACTTGACATAAGTAGCATGATCAGCCAGTACAAAGTTGGCGCTGTGCTCATTTTTGCGGCGAATAACAATATTGTTTCCAGGCCACAGCTCAAGGGCCTCGTCCAGAAAATGCAGCAGAACAGCACTGTCCCCATGGTGGTGGCGATTGACCAGGAAGGGGGAACGGTCGATCGCTTAATGAACCTGGATGGTTCACGACCGTCTGCGACTTCGATTGGCGCGACAGGCGATCCAGCGAAAGCGATGGCGGAAGGTATCCGGGACGCCAATGATCTGTCGTATTATGGTATCAATCTGAATCTTGCGCCAGTAGTAGATGTTACGAATGTCTATAACCCCCAATTATACCTGCGTACATTTGGGGACAATGCTGCGACGGTGATTAACATGGCGGGTGCATATCTTAAAGGTCTGCAACAGAGTGGCAAGGTAATGGGTACGCTGAAACACTTCCCAGGGTTGGGGGATGTCAGCGGTGATCCACATGTCACTGTACCTAGCCTGTACCGCACACAGAGCGCACTATCGGTAATTGACTGGGCGCCATATCGCGCGCTGATCGCGCAAGGTAATGTCCAGGCAGTGATGGTGACGCACGAGATTGTCACGAAGATCGATAGTACGAAGCCTTCCTCGCTCTCCTACAAAATTGTGACAGGTATTCTGCGGAACCAGCTGGGATTTCATGGTGTGATTTTGACGGATAGCTTGACCATGGAAGGAATTATCGCTTATTATTCTGAGGGGCAGGCAGCGGCAATGGCGGTCGAGGCTGGTTCTGACTTACTGATGGGCGCCTCAACTCCAGGTGGTGTTGCTGATATGATCAATGGCATCAAACAAGCCATTAGCGCGGGGAATATCAGCCAGCAACGTATCGATGACTCCGTCCGGCGCATTTTGATGTTGAAGTACCAGATGGGTTTGCTTCAGATACCAGGAGTATAACGACAGCTTTCATGGCCTCTACTATACACTCGCACTCATCATCTACATGATATGGTACCTTTACGAGAGAGGGGATGGAGATGCTTCGTACAAGCACATCACAACCATCGCAGAACCAGGATCCAGAGCAAGGCCAGAATACAGCGCAATCAATGGCAAAGGAGCGACGAAGAACGATACTGGTCTTAGCTCTGGTTGTTATTGAAACACTATTGGTAATGTCAGCGTTGGTCCCAGCACAATTCTGGACGCGTTTCTTGCCAAATTCTACCAGTGCCGCATTAGACGGCCCTTTTCCCCCTGTTATCGCACCAATTATTACGTTTCTACTCTATATCTTTCCCACAGTGATAGGCTTTTTGTGCCCACGCTGGCAAAAGGCACTACTTTATGCTACGCTGCCTGCCTGGTTTGGCCTGGGTGTATTCCTGGTTGCAGCCACATTTAAGATAGGGCCGTTCTATCTTGTCTCAGCAGATCATGTGGTAGCGAATGTGAGCTTGCTGGAACTCTTTGCCGCGCTCGGTGCTTTAGGATGGTTGGGGCGCTTTATTCTTAAATCGAAATAGTTTGATGAGCAGTTATGCGAAAACCTGCACTTCGACCGTTTCGTTTGATAAGCGTTAGTACTGGTACGCTTGACAACCCTGAGCCGCAGGAGGAAAATAGCGAGGTGAAAGATAATAAAAGGTCGAGTGGATTAGTAGAACCTGTCTCTACGAAAGCAGAGCAACAATTACCCGGCGATACGTTGCCGAAGGCGAATGCAGAGGAAGAAGCGCGCCACCTTCTGAAGCGTACTCCAGGGAGCTATCTGCTGAACCAGGTCTATGGCTTATGGGTGTTTAGCTCTTTATTTCTACTTACTGTTCTTGTCACCCGCAAGTTACCCGTTGCTGAATATGGCGTTTATGCCGTATCTCTGGCTGCTTTCAACACCATTGCTTATATCGTAGCCCTGGGATTGGAGGATGCCACAACCACTTTTGTGCCGCGAGTTTTTGCCGAGCATGGAAAGGCGGCTGCGGCAGTTCTCATACGCCGTTTACTCGTTCTCCGGTTGGCTATCCTTGCCCTGTCCCTCACAGTAATGCTCCTTGCCCTACCTGCGCTGGCATCGCTCATTGTCGCCATACCTTACAGTGGCACGGCGGGAATAGCGGCCGGATTGCGTGATCCCGTCCTCTTGAGCCACATTACGCCCATTGCGGTCTATGTGCTTGGTAATGGCGTCAGTAGTCTGATTACCGCTGTTTGCGCTTCTTTGATGCGCATGCGCTTCGTATTCGTTGTCGGTAGTCTCACGCAGCTTGCTATGTTGGCCTTAAGCTTTTTCGTCCTGCAACTCGGCTGGGGGACTAATGGTGTGCTCTGGCTTTTCGCCATTTGTTCACTGTTCAATGCAGCGGCCTTTCTGTTCTGGCTTACGCCGTTCCTTTTTGAACGGAAAAGGCCTCAAACATATGTGCAAGCGATGAAGCCTGTCGTGCAACTAGGCATTTCTGCCTGGTTAACCAACCTGGTGACCGGGGCATTACTCAAGCAGGTGTCCATCATCTTGCTTGGCGTCTTCTTAGTCTCAATAGTCCAGATAGGCTACTTTAATTTGTCCTTTCAACTGGCGCATGCCGCGAGTCTTCTGCTTGTGTCGGGCTTTGGTGGGGTTGGAGGAGCTGCGCTTGCAGCAGCCTTTGTAGGGCGCAACTATGATCGCCTGGCACGCTCATGGCAGGCTCTGATCAAAATAGAGACGCTGCTTGCGGCACCTGTGCTTGTGTTTTGTTTGTTTAATGCGCAAATCATTGCTCACGCGCTGTACGGTGCGAACTATGATGCTGTAGGTCCATTGCTGGCTATCTTTCTCTTCTTCAATGTCCTGGTGCGTGTCCTCGGTACGGCGGACAATCAATATGCGTTGTATGTGGTTGGCAAGCCAAAGTTGGTTGTGCTGAGTCAGTGGCTAGGTCTTGTCGCGGTCGTGGTAATCGGGGTGCTCCTGATTCCTCACTGGGGGCCAGCAGGTGCGCTTGTTGCCGACGGCCTGGCGCAGGTTTTGATTGGTGCTCTGCTCCTCGCTTTTCTCTGGCCTGTGTTGCCACGTAAATTTCCACTCTGGTTCACCATGAAATTTTTGTTGGGCTTGACGTTAGCAGCCTTACCCGGTATCCTCTGGCATCCGGCAAGTCGTTTACTCATCGGTGTGTCGGGTGTTATTTTCTTACTATTGTGTATTGGCTTTTTCATCATTATTAAGCCTCTTAGCGCTGAGGATTTGGAGCTGATTGGGAGCTCGAATGCCAGTGCTCGCCTTGTCCCTTACTTAAGATGGTTTGTTCAGAGAAAGAAGTAAGGGCTTTATACTCCCTTTTCAGTGACTTCTTTGAGTCTCTTCCCGAAAAATTTTTCCATAGAGATGACTTTGAGATATGTATTGCTGAAATTGAGAGGCAAAGTACTTGTCTAGCAGCTTAAAAATTGGTATCATTAATGGCAAGAGTGTTTTGGCGAGTTTAAGGAAGCAGAGCATCCATGCCAAACAGATATGAACGTGAGATCGAAGAAATTCTCCGCAATTTGGAGGCCACGGAGCCTAAGCAGGGCCTGGGGCAAAAATTTGGTGAGCGCAAGCGCCGTAATCCGGCTTCGCGTAGCAGACCACGTAGTCGTGGTTTCCCATCTTTCAAATTCGGGTTGTCCGAATGGTTCATTATCATTGCAGTTATAGCGGCACTTATTGCTGGGGGCTATGCCTATGCAAACAATGGTAATGCAACTGTTGTCACTGGTGTACTGGCAATTGTAGGGGTTATTTGTCTGATACTGGTGGTTTTCTCACCGTTTTTCCTACGTTCGCGTTCTCGCCAATCATCGCGATCAATTGGCTATGGAAATGTCACTCCTCTCCGGCGAAATCCTCTCAATAGCCTTGTAACGCGTTGGAATCTGTTCTTACTCAAGCTGCGTTACCGTCGCAAGAATGGCAGGAATGGCCCCTGAGTTGGGTGTAGCGAAGAAAAGTACTTGACAGGTGACCATAGGCGTGCTATAGTGCAGACACTTTCCGCGAGGGAAGCGAGAGTAGCGGGAGAAGAAAGTAGTAGAGCGGGGTGTGGCGCAGTTGGTAGCGCGCCTGCTTTGGGAGCAGGAGGTCCGCAGTTCGAGTCTGCGCATCCCGACCGAGTCGAGTTAAGAAAGCAAGCAAGTCAATTAGCGGGAGTAACTC
>VBHS01000014.1 GCA_005881295.1 Chloroflexota bacterium | reverse complement strand
TGCGTCCTGGTTACCTTGCTGCGTTGCCTTGTTCGGATCATTGGTCGCACCAATCTCTGCCTCGGATGGACGTGGACCATCAAGGTTAACCAGGCGATCTACCGTTCCTCCTTCCTGGTCAATTGCCACTACTAAAGGAATGGGCTTACTATTGCTTTGCATCTGCCTGGTCAAGCTTTTGAGTTGCGTCTTATCCTGGATATTGTTATTTACACCAAAAAGGATTACCGCGCCTACATTATACTGGCTGATCATCGTACTGATAGCCAGTCCATATTCCGGTCCAACAAACTGGACAATCATCATCTGGCCGAGTTTCTGATCGAGCGTCATATTTTGCACGAGGGCATCAATGTACTCCTGAGGAGTGAGGTGTGGTGTTGCCTGTGCCGTTACACCTGGTGTCAGCTTTTTACGAAGTTGAATAGCGACATTCCTGAGGAGATTGGGATCACCACTACTAACGTGGCTACCCAATACAGATGCCCAACCCTCCGCTCCAATAAATTGGGCTGAACTCAACCTTGCCGCATTGAAGACCAGGATCAACAAAAACACAGCCATGAGAATTGCACGCTTTCGTGGCATAACCGTTCTTTGAGGTAAGGTTGTGGGCACAGGTACTACTGGACTATTCTCCGTCTTTTCTTCTTTCTCCTCCGTCAAAGGTAAAAGAGGACTTTGCAACACCTGTGCATCTTTCGTGGAAATAGGTACAATCTTCATTTCGTCCTGCGATTCTCCTGTATCGCGGTCCTCAGTAGAATCGTCATCGGAGAGCATCCCCGTGTCAGGTTGGGTGCGCGTATCATGAGTAACCTTCATCTCGACCTCATCATCCTGTTGTTCTTTAGGGAACCAGGAATGGTTTTTCTCCATAATACTGCCTCTTTCAAAGATTGATGAGTTTTATGTCTAATCGAAAAAAACCGATATGATTCAGTGTTATGAACAGCTCAGTTACAAGAGTCGTAGCTTCCAAAGCTGATGAAAAGTGAAATATTTCCCCCTAACAGTAAAACACATATTACACAAAATATCTATGCATTACTTTACAATAATTAGCATGGTTACAAATTTGTGATGCATAGCTACTCATTAACTACTGATAATATGCCCAATTGATATGGGCTATATTAGCATGTACAATGAGAGGTGAAAACATATATAAGGAGCTTGTATGACAATAACCCTGAAGCTTATGTCACAATCTCGCTCACTTCGTCTCAAAGGGATCCTCCTTCTCATGCTGACCCTGCTGGTCGTCTCTCTTCTGCTTGAAAGAGATGGAAGCGGAACACTCTCCCCATCTGGAAACCATCTCAATGTAACCAGAGGTCCTTTCGTCCAGCAACTGCTCAATTCCTTCCAGCTTGATGAGATCCACCACCTGGTCAAACGCATGTCCTACAAGCAACTGGCAAGCCTGTATGTCTCGCGCATGACTCTCGATGAGGAGATTGGGCAACTCTTCATGGTGCAAAACAGCCATTCGACCTACTCCACCGACCTCGAACAGACCATTGAGCAGTTCCATGTTGGTGGGGTTATTCTCTACCAGTGGCAGATGGAGACCTTTGACCAGACCCGCCATGACATTGCCGAAATGCAAAAACATGCGACGTTTCCTCTTCTTATCTCAACCGATGAAGAGGGCGGAACCACTGACCGCCTGAGCAATATTTACCCCCCTCGTCCGGGAGCAACGGAAATTTCTAATACTGGGAATGCCCATGTGGCCACCCATGAGGGCGCGCAGACCGCTCATGACTTGCTGGCCCTTGGGCTCAACGCGGATATCGCCCCTGACGTGGACGTCGCCGTGATTAACGGGCCAGATCAGGCATGGCGCACCTTTGGCAGTACAACCCAGCAAGTGACGACCTTAGCTGGTGCCTACCTCAATGCCATGCAACAAGCCGGAGAGATCGCTTGCCTCAAGCACTTTCCTGGTCTTGGTGCTGCCCAGGTGGATGCTCATTTCGCCCTTCCAATCATTACTCGCTCCAAGGAAGAAATCAACGCGGTAGAACTTGCTCCCTATAAAGCCTTTATCCATTCGAAAAATCCTTTTCTGCATCCAGGGATGATTATGACAACCGATCTCTTAATGCCAGCGATTGATCCGGTGATGCCAGCTGAGCTCTCGTACACGCTCATCACGAAAGTGTTGCGCCAGCAACTGGGCTATGATGGGGTAGTGTTGACAGATTCGCTCTTCATGGCGGGCATCTATCCGACCTGGAGCTTCCCTGAGGCAGCAGTGCTCGCGATCAAAGCTGGCGACGACATGATTCTTGGAGCTTCCGGCGTACCTGAACTGAGGGCCGATTTTAAGGCGATCAAGCAAGCAATCCAGCATGGAACTCTCTCCAAGGAACGCATTGATGAGTCTGTGATCCGCATTCTCGCCCTCAAAATGCAGTACCATCTGATGCCTGCGGTTCCTCCACAGACATGAAGGGGCATCATGGCAGAAAGGCAATGTACCCGGTGCACTCTTCTCCTGTGGCGACTGCCACTCTGCACAAGGCGACGGCGAGGTCAATGGCACAGGCATTGAAACGCTGATGACAGTGACCTTGACCTTGCAGAAGGGGGCAAACATCCCCGAACTGCGTTTCATTACGCCGCCGGGGAAAAAGCTCACGGTTGCCGATGAGGCTGGCTACTTCGTCACTACTGCGCACGGCCATGATCTCTTCAAGGTCCATGGCCCTCGTAGAGAGACCATGGACAACATCAACACTCACGATGGTTCTATCAAACCATCAGCAATCAGGCGCGAAAGGGCTTTTTGCGCGCTCTGCGGAGTAGCAACGCGAAAGCCAACGCTGCGCATTTGCTGAACGACAGGATCAAGGTAGGGCTTCAATTTAGGATTGTAGTTGGATTGGTTTGATAGGACAAACGACGCCGTCTCAACCAACCAGGGAGTCATTTCTGACGTAGTGAGTATCCGCAGCACAGGCCCGATACTTTTCTTGCCAAAGTGTATCAACCCCTTGGCACCCATCCAGGCAACAGAGTGATCGGTATCGCTGAGCGCGCGGACCAGCACAGGTAACGCCCGGTTGTCTTTAATCCCACCCAGCGCGCGCACGCAATGCCAGCGTATCCAGGCTGAATTGCTGCTACTCGCTTCCACAAGCGCGGGAACTGCCAGCTGGCCCAGTCGCACCAGGGAGTTAAAAATCTGGCTGCCCATCTGCTCATCAGCGCCACGAAGGGCACCGATAAGCGCTGGCACTGCCGTTGGATCGCCAACACGTCCCAGGGCCTTTGCTGCCTGCAACCTGACGGATTGCACGGGATCGCGCAACGCTTCTTTCAGTTCAGACGTGGCAACAGGGCTGCCAAAAATACCGAGAGTATAGGCGGCTGTCTCGCGAACCAACGGACGCTTATCATGTATCGCCTTTAATAAGATACGTTCGGTGCGCGCCGGGTCAATACCAGCTCCCGGCATAAAGAGCGTTCTGAGGCGATTCCTGGCATGGGAAGAGCGCAGCGGCGGAGGGACCACGAAAGGTTTCCCCGCCCATGTACCCGTGGCAATAAACTCCAGAAGGTGCTGTGCCAGGCGATCATCATCCAGCGAGGAAACTGCCACCACAGCTCGTGGATCGTTCTCCATGATCCAGTACAAAAGACGCCAGGCAGCGCCACGCCTGCCCGCTGCTGCGTCTTGCGCCAGTATTTGAGGTGGAGTTACGCCAATAGGGGGAGTAACATCGTTGTCGATCTGCTCAAGCGGCGCGGTTTCATGCTTCGTCGAGGTCTCGATTTGAGAAGAGGAATCGTTTGGTATCATCACATTCACACTTTCTAAGGTCAGAGATTACGCCCGCGGACGTACCCGTTTATCCTTGACGTAGTCAGTGGCCGTTAGTGTTTAGAACAACAACTACGGGCACAAGATATTAAGTTGAAGTGATGCGGAAAACCTGTCATAAGTATATCACATTTGCCAGGATAATTACTGTAACTTAGAGGACAGGCCTCTTGCCTCCTATGAAAAGATCACACCTGCTACATCTGTTGCAACTGCGACAAGTGCGACAAGTGCGACAAGTGCGACAAGTACAGCACGAGAGGAGGGGAGGGCCGAACTCTATCACAGTTCAGCCCTCCCCTCCTCTCGTGCTTAAGACGCTCCGTCTTAATGTATTGCCTCGAATAAGCGTTCCGACGTGATCGGTAACTTCGTCATGCGAACCCCTACCGCGTCAAAGACGGCATTAGCTATCGCCGCACCCACCGGAACGACCGGCGGCTCACCCACACCTTTCGCTCCAAATGGTCCTAGCGAGGAGGGAATTTCCACAAGAACCGGTGTAATATTCGGCACATCCTGGATATGGGGCAAGGCGTAATCCATCCAGGTCCCGGTCAGTGCCTGGCCGTTCTCGTCGTAAACAAGACCTTCAAAAAGCGCCCAGCCAAGACCCTGTGTGACACCACCAGTGATCTGCCCTTCAACCTCCGCTGGATTAATGGCAAAACCAACATCCTGCACAGCGACATAATCAAGCACGCGCACCTCGCCCGTCTCCGGGTCAACTGCTACCTTCGCTAGATGAGCCGCGTACATGGGCGAACTCTGCCTGACGGCAGCGCGTCCACGTCCATACACCGGCGCGTACCGGCCGGCGAAACGCATCGATTCGCCAGCGATTTTGCTCAGTTCGACGTTCCTGGTGGGCGTTCCACGCACCACAACCTTGTCTCCCTCGATCTCCAGGTCTCCAACTGCCGCCTCCAGCATTTCAGAGGCGATGCTCAGTATCTGGTTGCGGGCATCCTGTGCGGCGGCAAGGACGGCAGGCCCCATCGAATAGGTCGTCTTACTCCCGCCGGTACCACCACTATACGGCATGGTATCGGTATTATCATGTACGACGTTCACCGTCTCAGATGACATCCCCAGCCCTTCAGCCGCGATGAGTGACAGCGAGGTATCAGAACCGGTGAGATCTACAGTGCCAACAATCACCGTAATCGAACCATCGGCCTCCAGGCGGCAGGCGGCGGCTGTCGGCTCAGTGCCACCTGGCCAGCCTCCCACAGCCAGGCCAATGCCAATCTTCCAACCCTCCAGGTCTGCAAGGGCAGTCTTCTGTTGCTGGCGATTCGCCCACAGCGGGTGCTCTTGCACTTTCTCCAGGCACTCTAGCAGGCCAATACGCGGCCACTGACGGTGATCCAGCGTCGGGTCCCCCTCCTTCAGACCATTCTTCTGGCGGAAGGCTACCGGGTCGATCTGTAATCCCCGGCACAATTCATCGACTGCCGATTCCAGCGAGAAGGTTGCCTGTGGCGCACCGGGAGCTCGATAGGCTCCAACACTGACCTTATTGGTCAGCACTTCGTAGCAACGAAAGTCAATGTTAGGACAGCGATAGGTACTGCCAAGAATTAAGCCACCCAGGAAAACAGCCGAACCGGCGTAAGCCCCTGAATCAAAAATGACTTTTCCCTCCATCGCCACCAATGTACCATCGCGCTTCGCCCCTAGTTTTAAGCGAATGATCGACTGGGGCGCTGGATTGCCGGCCAGCAGATCATCCTCGCGAGTATAAACAAGACGTACCGGCCTGCGTGCAGCAGAGGCAGCAGCAGCGGCTAAAGGCTCTATCAGGCCAAATTTCCCTCCAAAGGCCCCGCCGATCGGCACAGATTCGACACGGATCTGCCGTTCTGCCACGTCAAGAGCCTGGGAAACATCCGTGCGTACCGCGAACATACCCTGTGAACTGGCCCAGATAGTCATCGGTTGACCAGGAGCGCCAGGAGCAACAGTAATTGACTGGGGTTCTACATACGATTGGTGCACAAAGCTGGTTTTATAGGTATGCTCCACCACTACCTCGGCCTCGCGCCATCCCTCTTCCATGTTACCTGCACGAAAGTGCGCTTTATCGCTGACATTCTGCGAAAGATCTTCATCTGCCTCTTCCTCTTCGTCTTTTGAGACAGATGCATGAGCACCTCCTCCAGCAATCTCAGATACCTCGCCTTCCTTGCGCGTCCGTGCCAATGGGGAATCCGGCTTCATTGCCGCTACTGGATCCAGCACAGGTGGTAAAAGGTCATAGTCGACATCCACCGCAGCCGCACCGTCTTCAGCTGCGGCCTCCGTCTCAGCAAGAACGATTGCGACGGGATGTCCACACCACAATACTTCATGTCGCGCGAGTGGCGCCTGTGAACGCGAACTGCTGTCACGTTTCGCCATCCAGAGCGTCTCTCCAGTATACACAGCCTTGACCCCTGGTACTGCTAACGCGGCAGAAGTATCGATATTGACTATCCTGGCATGTGCATAAGGACTGCGGACCAGCCGAGCATGCAAAAGACCGGCTAACGGTAAATCCCCTGCGAAGCGCGTGCGACCCTTTACTTTGTCGGCACCATCCTGGCGGCGTGTCGCTTTTCCAACCGTACTATGGTGTTTTGCTTTGTCAACAGTTTCTGTCATAAAATATACAGCTCCAATATTTGCTGAAAACGAACAGCGTGACCCTGCCTCTTGTAGAGTATGGCGTCAATGGCCAATCTGTAAACGTACATCACTATCAGCAGTGAACGACTCGAGCTTGCTACGCTCTTTCGCAGGAGGTTGGACGCTGAGTACCTTTACCTTGACGCGTTCATGCTGAGAAACAGGGAGGTGATCACGGATAACAACATTTCTAGCTGCAGGAGCATAGTTATGTACCGTTAGCCGGTAAGCGTAGGTGGTACGGCGGATGCCTCCTTGCAAGAGGCTTCCTTTGTCAACGCTGCGCTCTATGAGCTCCCGTTTCACCTTGATTCCATCGTCAATCCCCAGGAACACCTTGAATGTTTCTGAAGGAGCCGTAGTCTCCACCATGGTCGTGCCCACGTATTCACCGCTCAGAAAGATACTGGCATCTCCACGCAGGAACATAGTTTCAGTGCTATTATGGATGGTCGCTCGCAGGTGAACGTGTTCATCCAGCACAGGCGCGCTCACATAATCGAACATACAGGGCAGGTTATTATGCGCTATAGTCGTCTTGTGCGGCGAGTTATCTGAAGGAATATCCACAGAACGACCCGCGCGGAATATGAGGGCCGTTCCCGTCTGCTCGACAGCCGCGGTAGCAACGTTAGCAGCCACCGAATACGAAGCCTGCGCCTCCTCCTCATCCATTTCATTCATCGCTTCCGGCAAGGCCATTTCTGCGGACGCAGCAAGCGGTTGGCCAGCAATTATAGCTCTAGCCATTTTTGGAGTGCCTTGCGCGTTCGCGGTGTACACTGGTGCACGCAACACAGGGGGAGGTGTATATACATTCAAGTACCAGGGTTCCAGCTCGGGTAGCACAGCAGCCAGGCTGGGACGAGCTGTAGAGAGAGCAAGGCCAACATTCTCCCAGCGCTCGCCAGTAGATTGCTGCACCACGCCAACATAGGTCAGTTCGACCTCTCCCTCTTTCTGCTCGTCCGTCTTCTGCACGCGCACATCATATTGTGGATGCCAGGAAGCTCCCATTACCAGGTAGGAGAGTTCCAGTGAAAACTCTCCCGCCTGTGCCAGTTCAATCGTTATAAGAGCTGCGAGGCGATCAGGGTCGCTACTCCCCTGTTTGCGAGCCAGCTCGCGCAATTTCGCATCGATCTCCCCCTGAACTTGTTTCATTTGTACATCCAGGCTCTGTGCAGCTTCAGCATCTTGCAAAGCCTGTTCGGCAGTGAAACGAAAGAAGTCGGCACAATCTTGTGGTTTCATCTGGCCCTGTGCCAGCCCCTTGGCGAAATCCCTGGATTGCTCACCCAGCGCGCGAAGCCACTTGCGGCGATCGTTCAGCGCTCCCTGCCGTGCCTCCAATAATTGTTTATTCTGCTGCAGCAGTTCCAATTCATGCTGGAGCGTCTCTAGTTCGCTTTCTGGCGGACGGCTGTAGTAAGCTGTGGCAATATCCACATTGAGAATCCTTGTTCCTTGAGGTCCCTGTCCAGCTGCCCGCAACGAGTCGCGCAACAACTGGGGAAGATTATTCACTCGTAGCTCGTGCTCGCCCGCTTCCAGGTTGATACTCCCCTGGCGAGTAACAAGGGCGCGTTCTGCATAGACCGTTACTTCTTTGATAGGTGCATCCAGGTCGATCATTATGCGCTCTCCTAATATATATGCTCATTCGCTTCTTTCGCAATCGCAGAGTTATGCCAGTAATATAACATAAAAATCAGGAGCGCAAGGATTGCGCTCCTACGAAAAGTATCTTTCTTTCAAGACTACCTTATGCATGCTTATGCATGCTCAAGGCGACGCAGTTCAATTTTTCCATCGCGCACCCGCACATCAAAGGCCGGCTCAGCATAGACGGCCGGTCCATTGACGACACTTCCATCTTGCATGCGGAAGCATGAACCATGCCAGGGGCATTGTACAACGCCGTCGTGAACCTCTCCTTCATCCAGGGGACCACCCAGGTGCGTACAGATAGCGCCAATCGCGTAGATTGACTTACCCTTCTTCAACA
>VBHS01000013.1 GCA_005881295.1 Chloroflexota bacterium | reverse complement strand
TCCCTCGATCAAGCGGGGTAGCAGGATGCCCTGTTCGAGCAGTTCCTGAAGCAGTTCCCGCAGGTAAAGCGGTTGCCCATTGGTTTCTGCGAACAGCCACTCGCCGAAACGCCTGGGGCCAAGGCTATTTCCAGGGACCCATACGTGCTGGGGTGAAGGCTGAAAGCCAGCGTATACGCCCTGGCGCGATGGTTGCGCTTCGTCTCCCTCCGTGAGTGAACGAGCGATCTGTAAGACATCCATCGAGGAGAGAGGGCCCAATTCTAGACGCGTTAGGGAGATAGAACTCCTGAGGTTTGCAAGCCATTCGGACATCTCCGGTTCCATCTCACGCGTTTCGGTGCGCCTGCTCAGCAGTAACATGGCGGGCGTCCCCTGCTCGGTCCAGTATCGAGCAAGATACTGGAACACGTCGAGGGTTGCGGAGTCCGTCCACTGCATGTTGTCGGCAAAAATGAGGAGAGGTGTCTGTGAGGCCAAAGCTCTAGAGAGGCGTGCCAGTGCTTCAAAGAGTCGAGAGGATGCGAAAGCTCCGTTGATGGTCGGAGGAGGCAGATCGGGATAACGATAGCGCAGTTCCGGGAGCAGTCGGGTGAGCTCGGCCAGCCATGAATCGCCCATCAGTTGACGAAGCTCGTGTTCCTCTTTCAGGCGGGTGTGCAGTGAATCTAGCAGTAGCTGGTACGGAAGGCGCTGCGTCGTTTTGAACGACCTTCCTTCGAGCACATTCGCTCCATGGGCCTTCGCCAGGTCGAGAAACACCGCTGCCAGGTGTGTTTTACCGATCCCAGCTTCTCCTTCCAGCAGCACCACCTGCGGTTGACCGTTGCAAGCCTGCTCGTAGAGTATCATGAGTCTACTGAATTCCGCTCCTCGTCCCACGAAAGGGATGTCCAGCAGTGGACGCGAGGTTGAAATATGCTTCCCGATCCCTTTGAGCGAGCCGCGAGGAATAGAAGCGCTGCGCAGCACCCCTGCCAGGTCGATTAACTTCTGTGAGGGTTTGGCAGAAAGCTCCGTCATCAAGTCCTCTACATAGGTCTCGTAAGTTTTCAGGGCCGCGATGCGATTGCCGTTCGCAATCTGGAGTTGTATCAGGCGCAGGGAGATATCCTCGTTGAGGGGGTCAAAGGCGCGCCAGCGCTCGACGGTGTCGATGGCCTGATCGAGCGCTCCCTCTGCGCTCTGCAGGTGGGAGAGCCAGTCGAACACCTGCTCGATGCGCTGGTACCAGTAGACTTGCTGCATGCCGACCCAGTTGTCGAAATCGATCGCATTGCGCAGGGTAAAATCCTGGAGGAAGCCACCGCGGTAGAGTACTGCGGCGCTTTGAAGACGAGCAATCAGGGTACGACGGACTTCTCCCTTCACCGCTTCTGGTGCAGGCAGGACACGCATCAACTTCCATGCGGCCTCAAGGGCGTGCAGGTCAAGATCAATGCCCGAGGCAAGATCGAGCGCGAGCGTGTCGTGCGTGATGAGGACATGTGCTTCACCTGAAGGTGAAGCGTCCTCTTCAAGGGCACGCCGTAAGTGCAGCAAGGCGATGCGCAGCGTGGTGCGCCCATGGGCCATATCGCTCTCCGGCCACAGCAGGCGCGTCAGCTTTTGCCGCTCATGCATACCCCCTTCAGCCGCCAGGTAGGCCAGCAGTGCGAGCACTTTGCGCTCGCAAAAGGTCAGTCGACGATTCAGGTGGTGTACTTCCGGTGGCCCGAGCAATGCAATCTTCAAGGCACTCATGCAAACTCCTCCAACATCCCAGTGCAGTTCGCTGGCATTTTTTACTTATTACTTACAGTATAGCTGTGAATAGGGAGAATGTGATCTCCAAAAAGATATAGTGAGCAGACCCATACGTGTGAAAGGCAATAGCCTGAAAGATATAGTGAACACTTTCTATTACATCACACGCCAATGTGACTTCCGTACATCAAGCATAGGGGGAGAGCGTGAAGAAAAGCGTTGGCAAGTACAGCAAACTTTCCTTGAAGGGCGACGTTCTTAGTCATACAGACAGCTTGTTTCAACAAACGCTTGTCTTCATTCAGGATTAGTTTGAGAAACGCTCTTCGGCAATGCTAGCTTTCTTCTGTACCTGTGCTATACTGTAGAGATGGCTCGATAAGCGTAGGAGAGAACACTCTTTTCATTCAGAAGACTCGCTGGAGGAGGTGCGAGCATGGCGGAGCTCATTGGAGAGCACTCTGGCAACTATCTTCATCCCTCGACGCCCTTTAATGGCGAGAAAGCCGCCACCGGCTCAGCCGTTCGTTTCCAGAATCTCCCTCCTCTGCTTACTCCGTTGATTGGACGCGAACAGCAGGAGCAAGCGATCAGTGCTTTACTACTACGGCCTGGGATTCGGCTCCTCACGCTCACCGGCGCGGGCGGCATCGGCAAGACATGCCTGGCTCAGAAAGTTGCGGCCGATCTAATCAGTGTGTTTGCTCATGGCGCCTGCCTGGTGCAGCTTGCTCCTATCAGCGACTTTCACCTGGTCATACCTACCATTGCACAGACGCTCGGACTACGAGATGTCGAAGAACGTTCGCTGTTCGAGTCGCTCAAAGCTTTCCTACGTGACAAACACCTCCTGCTGCTGCTGGATAATTTCGAGCAGGTACTTGAAGCCTCGCCCGCGCTGGTTGAACTGCTTCAGGCCTGTCCATCAATCAAGATCATGGTGACCAGCCGAGCGGTCTTGCACGTGGAGGGTGAATATGAGTTTTCGGTTCCTCCGCTCTCCTTGCCCGACCCGCTCCACCTGCCAGCGTACGAGGAGCTTTTGCACTACGCGGCGGTCGCCCTTTTCGTCCAGCGTGCGCAAATGGTGAAGCCCCAATTTGTCCTTTCTGAGGACAACGCAGCTGCTGTGGCCCAGATCTGCATCAGACTGGACGGGCTGCCACTGTCTATTGAGCTGGCGGCAGCGCGGAGCAAACTCCTGTCTTCCCGGGCATTGCTCGGGCGACTCAACCACCGGCTTGCCGTGTTGACGGATGGAAGGCAGGATGCTCCCACCAGGCAGCAGACACTGCGCGCTACCCTCCGCTGGAGTTATGATCTCCTGAATGCCCAGGAGCAACGGTGTTTCCGGTGCCTGGCCATCTTCGTCGGAGGCTGTACGCTAGAGGCTGCGGAAGCGGTCTGTAGCGCAGCTGTGGATCTCTCGTTTCCTGTTATAGACCTGGTTGCATCCCTGCTTGACAAAAGCTTGCTGCAACAGAGCGACCGGGACGGAGATGAGCCACGCCTGCTGATGCTAGAAACGATCAGGGAGTACGCCCTGGAAAGACTCATGGATTCTGGAGAGTTGGAGGCGACGCGGGAGAGGCATGCGTTGTACTACCTCGCACTTGCCGAGCAAGGTGAGCCGGAATTATTCGGGCACCAGCAACGGCTGTGGATGGATCGCCTGACGTGGGATGCCGAAAACTTCCGAGCAGCCTTGCAGTGGTCGCAAACCCATCACAGGAAGGAGCAATTACTTCGCCTGGCAGGAAACCTCGGGCATTTCTGGTACATGTGCGGTCGTTTCAGCGAGGCCATGCTCTGGATCGAGACAGCGTTGCGGGAAGTGGCACCAGACGTCGCCGTATCCGCACGCATCAAGGCACTGTATATTGTGGCCTTGATTGCCAGCCACCTGGGGCAAAGCGATCTCCTCTTCGGTCGGGTACGGGAATGTCTGACACTCGCCCGGCAGCATCGCGACGGTCGAGGCTTTGTGATAGCTTCCTGGGCCCTGGTCCACGACTTGCTGTCAGGTGGGGACATCATAGGAGCTCGCGCCCAGGCAGAAGAGACGCTGACATTCGTGCGGGCGCACGCACCGGCAGAGGATAGCTGGACGCTGGCATGTGCTCTCAATGCTTTTGGATCGGTGGTCTTGTCCCAGGGTGACTACGCGCAGGCACAGCAGTTGTATGAACGTGCTATCGCCCTCTTCAAAGAGGCAGGAGACCTCTGGCTCTATGGGGAGTTACACCTGTTCTTAGCCAACGTCTACTGGGCACAAGGGGATGAGGCAAGAGCCAGGACCTTCTTGAGGGAAGGACTCGCCATCCATGATCAGGTGGGCAATGCGTGGGTAACGGGCTGGTTTGTGAGCCTCTTCGGCAAAATTGCCTTGCGACAGGGCGATATCCCGCGTGCGCGTTTCCTGCTGGAAGCTGGCTTAAAGCGCCACCAACAAGTGGGAGACCAGCAGGGCCAGGCGCTCTTATACGCCTTGCTCGCGCAGGCGGCGGCAAGCGAGCGTGACTATACCCTGACCCGAACCCTGGCAGCCCAGAGCCTGGAGCTCGCACGCGCCGTTGGTGACACGGGATCGCTGATCCTCTGCCTGGAAGAGTTGGCGGATGTTGTCGCAGCTCAGGGAGAGCCCGAATGGGCAACGGTGCTCTGGGGAGCAGCAGAACGCTACCGTGAAGCCAGTAATGCAACGCTCCCACTGGTGGAACGTCTTGGTCGCGCACGCCGCGTCGAGCAAGCAAAACGTCTCCTCGGTGAGCAAGTTTTCGCCGAAAAGTGGGCGGAAGGAAGAAATATGACGGCAGAACAGGCAATCGAAGTTCCCCCCACCCCTGGCTGGACATCGAAAGAGCAAAAGCCTGTCCGAGGAAAAGCGGACCAACCTTCTGCTGAGCAACTCTTACTTGACCCACTGAGCCAGCGCGAACTGGAGGTGCTGCAGTTGTTGGCAGGTGGGGCTTCCAACCAGGAGATTGCAACGGCCTTGGTCGTGGCACCAGGGACGGTGAAGCTGCATGTGAGCCATATCCTCTCCAAATTGGGAGTGAATAGTCGCACGCGAGCCATTCTACGTGCGCGCGACCTTGGTCTCCTTACAGGAGTAATATCGCGGCCAGTTGATGAGTGATGATTGGCACATACTTTTTCAGGTTCAACTGGCCGCTTTAGAAACAAACGCTCGTCTGCTACCGCGTCTGGTCCAACAAACGCTTTTTTCAACGCACGTCAGCTATACTCATCTGATAGATAATCCTTTTTCCCGAGAGCACCGGCCCTGGTGCGTGGGAAAGCAAGAGAGGTGAAATGCATGTTTCAAGCTGACCTTTTACAAGACAAGGTGATCCTGGTCACCGGTGGTGGAACAGGCCTTGGTCGAGCCATGGGCGAACGTTTTCTCGAACTGGGAGCCAAAGTGGCGATCTGCGGGCGGCGACAAGAGGTCGCAGAGCAAGCCGCTGCTGACATGGCCCGTAGATCAGGTGGCGAGACGTTCGCCACCCGCTGTGATGTGCGTCAGGCCGACCAGGTGGAAGCGATGATGAACGCCGTCATCGAACGCTTTGGCCGCATCGATGTGCTGGTCAACAATGCCGCCGGCAACTTCATTTCCCCGACCCAGCGGCTGTCCCCGCGTGCGGTCGACGCGGTACTGGGCATCGTCTTACATGGCACCTTCTACTGCACGCTGGCCCTGGGGAAACGCTGGCTTGAGCAAGGGCAATCCGGTACGATGCTCAATATTGTCACGACCTACGCCTGGACCGGGTCAGGCTATGTCGTGCCTTCGGCTGCCGCCAAAGCCGGGGTCCTGGCGTTGACCCGGTCGCTGGCAGTCGAATGGGGCCCCCACGGTATTCGGCAGGTAGCGATTGCTCCCGGTCCCTTTCCGACCGAAGGCGCATGGACCCGTCTGATGCCCAGGCCAGAGATGCAAGAGCAGTTCTTACATGCCAACCCGCTCAGGCGCGTTGGTCAGATGGCCGAACTGACGAACCTGGCCGCGTATCTGATCTCCGACGCTGCAGGATACATCAATGGTGAGGTAGTGACCATTGATGGGGGCGAGTGGATCGGCGGCGCGGGTGAGTTTAACAAGCTGAGCGAGCTCACATCCCAGGAATGGGACGAGATCGCGGCGTTAACCAGGGGGAAGAAAGAAGGAGGAGAAGGACCCAATGCGAACTGATTTCCAAAACGTGCTTGTTGAACAAGATGAAAGCGTCGTCACGCTCACCATGAACCGCCCCGACGTGCTGAACGCGATCAATACGCTCATGTTAGAGGAACTCACAGAAGCCGTCGAAGCGGCCGCTCATAATGATGCCATCCGCTGCGTCGTGCTTGCCGGTGCCGGGCAAGCATTTGGGGCTGGTCAGGACCTCACTGAGTTCGGTTCTGCACATGCTGGCAGCCAACCACTCAAAGTGAGCGAACACCTGGCGAAGTACCATCGCCTGATCCTCGGGATTTGTCACATGCCCAAACCAGTCATCGCTGCAATTCAAGGCGTAGCAACTGGTATCTCCTTGAACATCGCCCTTGCTTGTGATATACGCATTGCTGCTGACAATGCTCGCCTGCTCGAAGCCTTCGCACGCATTGGCCTGGTTCCTGATGGCGGCGGCGGGTACACGTTGCCACGGCTCATTGGGCTGGGTAGAGCTTTAGAGATGGCGATGCTGGCCGATGAAGTCAGTGGTCCAGAAGCTGAGCGCATTGGACTGGTCAATCGCTGCGTTCCCCTGTCAGAGCTTGATGAGACGACCAGGGCATTGGCGAAGCGGCTGGCAAACGGACCCACTCGCACATATAGGCTCATCAAAGAGCTTATGTACAAATCGTTAGATATAGACCTGCAAGCCTCCCTCCGTCTTGAGGGACAATTACAAGAAGCCGCCTACGCTACAGCGGATCACCGAGAAGCTGTAGACGCCTTCCTGCA
>VBHS01000012.1 GCA_005881295.1 Chloroflexota bacterium | reverse complement strand
AGTCCGACGGCATCCCGCGTGGCTGGATAGCCATCATGAAGGAGACGATCCGCAGTTGCGCGCCCGCCTTTAACACGCGGCGCATGGTCAAAGAATATACCACCCGCTATTATGTGCCTGCCATCCAACAAGATGCCCGTATGGAGCAGAACCATTATCAACAAGCACGCGAGCTGGCTGCCTGGGAGAACAAGGTGCGGCGCGCCTGGCCCGGGCTGGGTCTCTATGTAGCCGGGCGGCGCGATGGACACTTCGAGCTGGGAGCGGAACTCGATATACGTGCCTGGGTACGTGATGACAGCCTGCACCCCGAGGATATACATGTTGACCTGGTGTATGGCCAGGCTGACAGCGCTGCGGACAGCCAGGTGATTCCACAGCATACTTTACCGATGACATACACCAAACGCGAACAAGATGGTGCCTATCGCTACGATATTCACCTCGAACTTGCTGAAAGTGGTACACTTGCCTATGGAGTGCGTGTCTTGCCTGAGCATCCCGATCTTACAAATGTATATAACCTGGGATTAGTACGCTGGGCGTGATTTGAGAGAAAGGAGCCAACTTACGATGACCACAACAGACAGCAGCATCGACCCCACCATCTTTAAAGCCTACGATGTTCGCGGCGTCTACGGAGTAGACCTGACCGAAGACGCTGTCTATCGCATTGGACGTGCTGCTGCTATATACCTGAATGTCCCGCTGATTGCCGTGTGCCGCGATATGCGTGTCTCCTCCCCCCAGCTGGCCGCGGCCGCCATCCAGGGTATTACCGACCAGGGCGTCAACGTGATTGATTGCGGTCTGACCACCACCGACGAACTATACTTCATTGTAGGTTATTACAATTTCCCGGCGGGCATCATGATTACGGCCTCGCACAATCCCAAAGAATACAACGGCATGAAGTTTTGCCGTGCCCAGGCCTATCCGATCAGCCTGGATACCGGCCTTGCCGACATCCGCGATCTGGCGATTCGAGGAGATTTTCCCGAGCCCGAGCACAAGGGTTCGGTCACGCATCTCGATGCAACCGATGATTACATCAAGCACGCCCTTTCCTACATCGACGTCAGCAAGATTCGCCCGCTCAAGGTAGTGGTCGATGCCAGTAATGGCATGGCCGGGATGGTGATGCCGCGTGTCTTTCAATACCTGCCCGCGCATCTCGTCCCGCTCTACTTTGAACTGGATGGCACCTTTCCCAACCACTCGCCCAGTCCCATCGAGCCGGAGAACCTGGTGGCGCTGCAAAAGAAAGTACTGGAAGTCGGAGCCGATTTCGGCGCGGCTTTCGATGGCGATGCCGACCGCATGTTTCCCGTCGATGAGCATGGCCACATCGTGGATGGCTCCATGGTCATGCTGCTCGTATCAAACAGCATCCTGCGCAAGTATCCAGGCTCAACCATCCTGTACAACCTGATCCTCTCCAAGAGCGTGCCAGCGCTGATTGAAAGGGACGGGGGCAAGGCCATCCGGACGCGCGTTGGCCATTCCTATATCAAAGCAGAGATGCGCAAGGACAATGCCATCTTCGGCGGCGAACATTCCGGGCATTTCTACTTCCGCGACAACTGGTTCGCCGATTCGGGCTTGATCGCCTTCCTGCTCATCCTGGAACTAGTCTCGGTGGAAAACAAGCCACTCTCAGAACTGATCAAGCCGCTGGATACGGGGATACGCAGTGGGGAGATCAACACCCGTGTCAACGATGTCCAGGGCAAGCTGAAAGCCATTGAGGAGCATTTCGGTAAAGAGGCACGCTCGGTCGATCACCTCGATGGTGTCACGATTGACTATGGTGACTGGTGGTTCAATGTACGCCCCTCCAACACGGAGCCCCTGCTGCGCCTGAACGTCGAGGCAAAGACACGCCCCCTGATGGAACAAAAGCGTGATGAGTTGACAGAGTTCATTCGTAGCTAACTCGTAACTGTTTAAGGAGGAAGCGCAGGGGAGCTAACGTCACCCCGCCGGGATAGAAATTATGACTATACCGCAGCAAGAAAATCCACCGGAACAAGTATCGACGGGCGAACAGGATACATCATCCATATTTAGCGACTTCGACCTGTACCTCTTTGGCCAGGGTAAACATCGTCGTATCTATGAAAAAATGGGAGCGCACCCCCGCACCGTGGACGGTGTGGTCGGCGTCAATTTCGCACTCTGGGCACCCAATGCGCGGACAGTCTCAGTCATCGGCGATTTCAACGGCTGGCAGCATGGTGCGCATCCGATGCATCTACGTCATATCGATCTGGGTGTCTGGGAGTGCTTTATCCCAGACATACAGGTCGGAGCACTCTACAAGTATGCCGTCTATTCGCGTTACAACAACTACGTTGCTGAAAAATCTGATCCTTACGGCTTTGCCGCTGAACTGCGTCCGAAGACGGCCAGTATCGTCGCCGATATCCACCAGCACCAGTGGCAAGATGAGGCATGGATGCAGGAGCGTACTCAGCGTCAACAGTTATCTTCACCCATCTCAATCTACGAAGTGCACCTGGGGTCATGGCGACGTGTCATAGAAGAATCTGGCGAAAATCGCGTCATGACTTATCGCGAACTCGCGCACGCGCTGGCTCCATATGTCAAAGAACTGGGTTTTACGCATATCGAACTATTGCCAATTACCGAATATCCCTATGACGGCTCTTGGGGCTACCAGGTCACGGGCTACTTTGCGCCTACGAGTCGCTATGGCTCGCCGGAAGACTTCCAGTACTTCGTAGATTTTCTCCATCAGCAAGGCATCGGCGTCTTGCTCGACTGGGTGCCCGCGCACTTTCCCAAAGACGAGTATGCCCTGGGCTACTTTGATGGCACCCACCTCTATGAATATGCCGATCCCCGCAAAGGCGAGCATAAAGAGTGGGGCACCTACGTCTTTGATTATGGACGTCCCGAGGTACGCAATTTCCTGATCGCCAGTGCTCTGTTCTGGCTGCGCGAATATCATATCGACGGCCTGCGCGTCGATGCCGTCGCCTCCATGCTCTACCTCGACTATTCGCGCAAAGCGGGGGAGTGGGTGCCCAACCGCTATGGCGGCAGAGAGCACCTGGAAGCGATCGACTTTTTGCGTCAATTTAACGAAGCGGTCTACGCTGAACAGCCCGGCACGCTCACCATTGCCGAGGAATCGACGGCCTGGCCAATGGTGACCCGCCCCACTTATACAGGCGGCCTGGGCTTCAGCATGAAGTGGAATATGGGTTGGATGCATGACATACTGGATTATATGAGCCTGGACCCGGTCTACCGGCGCTATCATCATAATAATATTACCTTTTCGCTGATGTATGCCTACAACGAAAACTTTGTGCTCCCGCTCTCGCACGATGAGGTAGTGCACGGCAAGGGTTCCCTGCTCAGCAAGATGTCTGGGGATGTCTGGCAAAAGTTCGCCAACTTGCGCGCTTTATACGGCTTTATGTGGGGCCATCCTGGCAAAAAGCTGCTCTTCATGGGGGGCGAATTTGGGCAATGGCGGGAGTGGAATTTCGCGCAGAGCCTGGACTGGCACTTACTCCAGCCGCCCAGCGATGCCCGTCACGCTCGTTTGCGCGATTATCTAAGCGACCTGAACCAGCTTTACCAGGAAGAACCTGCGTTGAGCCTGCTGGATTATGACCCGGCAGGGTTCTCCTGGATTGATGTGCATGACTCGGATAATAGCGTTGCGTCCTTTATGCGCAAGAGCAAGAAAAAGCACGAGACGCTCGTGTTTGTGTGCAATTTCACCCCGGTGCCGCGCTACGGCTACCGGGTGGGCGTACCATACGCGGGGGAGTACTATGAAGTCATCAATAGCGATGCCACGCGCTATGGCGGGAGCGGTATAGAGAACAAGCAACACATGCCGAGTGCACCCATCTACTGGCAAAACTGTCCGCATTCACTCCTTTTAACCTTACCTCCGCTTGCAACTGTCATCCTGAAGCTGCGGACTATGACAGAATCGGACATGGATACCTATCTTTCTACTTAAGTAACTCTACAGAAGCGGCGCAGGGGACGCTAGTCTTGAAAGACAGGAGACGCACGGACATGGATACAAAGAACCTGGTGGCAATTGACGTACATACCCATGCTGAGGTATCGAGCCGGATACCCGATGATCCGCTATGGCAAGCGATGCAAGAGGCATCGGCGCGCTACTTCAAGGATGAGGGCTCACGACCAACCATTCCTGAGATCGCGGCCTACTATCGTGAGCGAAAGATGGCTTGCGTCATTTTCCCTGTAGACATGGAATCTTCCACAGGCTTGGTTCGGGTTCCGAACGAGGAAGTGGCCGAAGCCGCGGCTGAGAACCCTGACGTGTTGATTCCTTTCGCCAGCATCGATCCTGCAAAAGGGAGAATGGGAGCGCGCGAAGCGCGCCGTCTCATCGAACAGTTCGGAGTGCGAGGCTTCAAATTTCATCCCTCTATGCAGGCATTTTATCCGAATGACCGCAGCGCCTATGTCCTCTACGAGGTGATCGCAGAGGCCCGTCTACCGGCTGTGTTCCATACCGGGCATTCTGGCATTGGGACCGGAATGCCCGGTGGAGGTGGCGTGCGGCTCAAGTACTCGAATCCCATCTACCTGGATGACGTCGCGGTCGATTTTCCCGATATGCCGATCATCATGGCCCACCCCTCCTTTCCCTGGCAAGACGAGGCGCTCTCGGTATGCCTCCACAAGCCGCAGGTCTACATCGACCTCTCCGGCTGGTCGCCCAGGTACTTCCCGCCGCAGCTGATACAGTACGCGAATACGCTCCTGAAGCACAAGGTCTTGTTTGGCAGCGACTATCCTTTGATTGCGCCTGATCGCTGGCTAACGGATTTTGAGCAGATTGCGATTCGGCCAGAGGTGCGACCCCTGATTCTCAAGGAGAACGCCATCAAGCTCCTCGGTCTCGATGCCTCAGGCCAAGCATAAATGGACTCTGTGGAGCCGAGCGCATTTATGGCGAATTATTGAAACCCAGATAAGGCTGTGAACGGCAATGCTGGTTATATGACTCACCGAGGAGAGGCTCATCACTTCTCCTCGGTTATCCCCTGGTGAACTCCGTCAGTGCGACGCGTATGGCATCAAGACAGCGGATCCACACACCACCTGGGCTCGCCATAGGCCCGAGTGCTGCGGAACATGCTGTCCTGTTCACGATGGCGCCTTTGTCGGCCCCGTTCGCACCCCCCGCGGGAGCGGTTCGCGCCCTGGAGGCTGGCGGGGCCGCGGTCCCGCCTTTATGGGTGGGATGGGCCGGGTGATCGCCTCATCCACAGCCAGGAGTACCTCCTCGCCATGATGGTACACCTTCAATGGCGAGCCTTCGAGCAGGCGGTACGTCGCTTCCGTTGCTGTCACCTCGACACGCAGGCGGCGGCCACGGAACATGAGGTGGAAGGCGAGCCGTCCCAGCGCCTCTGGCAGCCGTGGCGAGAAGCGGAGCGCGCTGTGGTGCAAGCGCATGCCACCGAACCCTGCCACCACCGCCATCCAGGCTCCCGCCAGTGAGGCGATGTGGAGTCCGTCCCGCACGTTGTGCTGCAGGTCGTGCAGGTCTATGAGCGCAGCTTCGCCCAGGTAGTCGTAGGAGAGTTGGAGCTGGCCCACCTCGGCTGCGATGACGGCCTGTGTGTTTGCTGACAGTGAGGAGTCGCGCACGGTAAGCGGCTCGTAGTACGCGAAGTTGCGCGCCTTCAATTCTTGAGTGAACGCGTCGCCGCGCAGGTGCATCGCGAGGACGAGGTCGGCCTGCTTGACGACCTGCTTGCGATAGAGGTCAAAGTACGTGAAGTGCAGGAGCAGGGGGTACTCGTCCGGCGAGGTGTGGGCGAAGTCCCACACCTCGTGTTCGGTAAAGGTCTCGTCCTGTGGGGTCACTCCCAGGCGTTCGTCGTAGGGGATGAACATCTTCTCGGCTGCCTCGCGCCAGCTGGCTGCCTCGTCGGCCTCCACGCCAAGTGCGCGTGCCTTCTCGGGATAGAGCTTCACCCCCTGTGCCGCCCAGCGCAGGTTGCGCTGGGCCATGAGGTTAGTGTAGACGTTGTTGTCAGCGAGGGCGCTGTACTCGTCTGGCCCAGTGACTCCGTCGATGCGGAATTTGTCGGTGGCGGCGTCGAGGAACCCGAGTGAATACCACAGCCGCGCCGTCTCGACGAGCAACTCGAGGCCCACATCCTCCTCGAACGCGCTGTCGCCGGTCGCCGCGATATAGCTGGCCACAGCATATGCGATGTCCGCATTGATATGGAATGCGGCAGTGCCCGCGGGCCAGTATCCCGAAGACTCTGCACCCCGGATGGTCCGCCATGGGAAGGCGGCACCGCGTAGCCTGAGCTGGCTCGCA
>VBHS01000011.1 GCA_005881295.1 Chloroflexota bacterium | reverse complement strand
CAGCCAGCGAGCGCGCCGTGATCAGGTCTCCCTGACTGAGAGCCAGTTGACCCGAGACGCAATCATACGCCGCAATACCCTCCTTGAAGCCCACATCCTCAGAGAGCGTGAGACATTCCTCGAGCAGAGGGATCACCTGCGCCTGATCCACCTGGGAGACAAAGAGCACCTGGGCGAATTGGGAGAGGGTATGAGCAAGACCCCGCTTGTTCCCCGCCGCCCGGTGAACCGCCACGCTCTCCTGGTAGAGGGCACAGGCCCGGGTGTACTCACCCAGGCTGCTGGAGAGCAGTCCTAACACAAAGAGGGAGTAGGCAATGCGATCCATATCGTCTACCTGCCTGGCAACTGCCAGGGCTTCCTCCGTCAGAGTCCGAGCTGCAACCATCTTGCCCTTCGTCCAGGCTACACTTCCCAGCAACGAGAGCGCGAAGGCTATGCCTGGTTGGTCTTCGAGATCTCGATACAGCGCCAGGCTCTGCTTGCCCAGTTCCTCTGTGCGCTCATGGTCGCTTTGGACGAAGGCCAGGTACGCCGTCACGAAGAGCGCCTTCGCCTGTACTGCTGCCTCGACTCCCTCGCTTACAGCCAATGCACGCTCCAGGAAATGCCGCCCTTCACTGATATGACCATGTGCTACCCAGAAACTGCGCAGCGCTCCCGCCAACCTCAGGGCCATCTCTCCCCTATTAACAGCACGTTGCCCGGAATCGTCTTTGCCGGCCTGTTCTATCACCCACTGCAACGCCGCTCGCAGGTTGTCATGCTCCCGCTCCAACTGCTCCAACCGCGATGCTTGCTGTGGCCCTCCCAGTTCTAGCTCTGCCTCCTCCGCCAACGACAGGTAGTGAGCAGCATGAGCCTGGCGGGTGATCTCCATCTCGCCAGTCGCAGTCAAGCACTCCAGACCGTACTCACGGATCGTCTCCAGCATCACGAGTCGGGGTTCCTCCCCCTCCTGATCCGTTTGTCGTAGCAAGCTCTTATCGATCAGGGAAGCTACCCCATCCAGCACGTATGCCGGCATCTCACCGAGAGCTTGATAGAGACCCTCCACAGCTTCCAATGTGCAGCCGCCAACAAAAATGGAGAGGCGCCGGAAGAGACGCTGCTCTGCGGCATCCAGCAAATCATAACTCCAGGCGAGCATGTTGCGCAGGGTCTGCTGCCGCGCAGGAACATCCTGGGGCCCACTCGTCAACACGTCCAGGCGATGCTCCAACCGGGTCAGCAGCGCCTGCGGGGGAAGCAGGTTGATGCGCGCCCCTGCAAGTTCAATGGCGAGAGGCAATCCATCCAGGCGGACACAAATCTCCGCGATCGTGCGGCTATTGACGGCTGTCATCGTAAAATTGGGCCTGGCAGCCCTTGCTCGCTCCAGGAAAAGGGCGACCGATGCATACTGTGAGATGGTTTCGCTCTCCGGAAGATGAGAGAGGTCGGGGAGCGCCAGTGGTGGGACAGGATACTCGTGTTCTCCATGAACGTGTAACACAGCACGGCTGGTCACCAGGACCTTGACGTGAGGACAAGCAGCCAGCAGGTTTGAAAGCTGCGGTGCTGCCGGCAGAACCTGATCAAAGTTGTCTGGCAGTAACAGCAGGTGCTTGTCTTGTAAATAGGATGTGAGAAGATCGAGGAGTGATCGCTCTCCCACCTCCTTGATGCCAAGGGTGCGCGTGATCGTGGCGACGACCAGTTCAGGGTCGCTCACGGGTGCCAGTTGGATGAAGCAGACGCCGTCGCAAAAGTCATCCAGCAAGTCGGTCGCGACTTGCAAACTCAGGCGTGTTTTGCCAACTCCGCCCGTACCCGTGAGCGTGACGAGGCGCACTCCTGGTCGTCGGAGGAGTGTGCAAACTGCCTGTCTCTCTTGCTCGCGTCCGATCAGCGGTGTGAGTTGCGAAGGCAAGTTGTGGAACTGAACGTTGACTGCATCTAACATATGTTCAACTTGGAAGCAACCGGAAAAGTGAGTCCGGGAACTGATTCACAATTGAGTCCAAGAATTACTACGGAAGGCAGTTACAATACGGTTCGTCTATGACGACCTGTTCAAGATCAGCAGCACGTTTCAAAGCACGAAACTGTAAGACTTTGACGTTTGCCTCTGTCACTCCCATCCTTGAAGCAGTCTCTCTTATTGAGAGGTTGAGGAGAAAACGGCAATGCAAGACCTCTCGATATCGCTGAGGCAATGCGCGAAGAATACGTTGGACGCGATCGGCGGCGTGGCTGTTTGTCGCTATCGGCTCTTCCCGCATCGTGACCTCCCAGCCGGTTTCTAACAACTCATCCAGTGAACTCGAGGGGTGACGATAATGATCTCGCCAGTAGTCCGCGATAGTTGTGCGTGCAATGAGAAACAGCCATTGTTGCACCCTTTGCCGGCTATGACTGAGATCAATTTTGCTTACTACTTTGAGAAAGATTTGCGACGTCAGATCCTCAGCATCCTCTCTGTTCCCGACCTTGCTATACATATAGCGATAGATCAGGCTAAGGTTCTCCTCAACAAATGTTTGGTACTCCTGCACATCCATGGGAATATTGATGCTATCTCGTACATGCGATATTGTTGGCATCTGTATCTCATCTCTTTCCAAATATTTAGCTTCCTCTAAGCGATTGGAGGCTCGTACACGAAGCAGCTCGAGGATACTTGTATGTTACGCGCCACCACACTAGATATACCTCATAGAGCGCAGGAGTACATCGACAAAAATGTGTAATTCATCATCTTGTTGCGCAGAAAACCTTCTAGACGAAATTACCTATCAAACGACGTGTGAAAATGGGGCTGGGCAGAGGGTTGGCAAATGCTGTAACCTGCGGCGAATCTACATATGTGAAAGAACAATACTACGCAGCGTTCTTCTATAGAAGCTCCTGGTTTCAGGCCGCAAAATCGCTCAAACCAGTCCTCTGGTTCTCACTTTGACAACGCAGTCAAAGAGGTGATTCTGCCTCTGCATCCAGGAGCTTCAACAATCATACTAGTATACTCATCCAGGTGATCGTTGATCACCCAGAAAGCGGTTCAACCTATGGATACTCAGGTTGTACGTATGTACCAGCGCAACACAGATGATCAGAGCCCGACAGGACGACAGCGCTCAGGCGATGGGAGCAACGACAGCAATGGCGGTAGCCCACGAAATAATGGCAGGCAATTATTGAAGCTCTCTCTCCTTCTAGTCGGTATAGTGTTGATCTCCTGGTCCTTCATCCAATTCTTCTCTCCAGGCTCGAGTGTCAATGAACAAAGTGTTGGAGAGGTACCTTACAGTGTGTTCTACAAGCAAGTTCAAGCAGGCAATGTCAAGGATGCTACTTTCCAGGGGCAGGACATCACCGGTGACTTCAAGAACGCTCTCTCTTTAACGGATGCCAATGGTACCCCTGTGCTTACGAAGCAGTATCACCTGACACAGCTCCCCTACGGCGACCCCAACCTCATCGCCTTGCTGAACACGTATCACGTACAGTACCAGGCGAAGCCCGCCGCTGGTCAAAATCTGTTGCTGAACATTGTGCTCACCTTTCTCCCCTTGATTGTAGTGATCGGCGTCATCTTCTTCTTTGCTCGTCGGGCCACAAAGACCCAGCAGGACATCTCCAGCTTTGGGAAGAGTAAGGCCAGGGTAGAGCTGGGTGATAGGCCAGGCACAACGTTTACTGATGTGGCTGGGGTTGATGAGGCCAAATACGATCTCGTTGAGGTCGTTGAATTTCTCAAGACACCGGAGAAGTTTCAACGCCTGGGTGGAAAGATTCCCCGTGGCGTGCTACTGGTAGGCCCTCCCGGAACCGGGAAGACCTTGCTGGCACGCGCTGTCGCAGGTGAGGCGAGAGTCCCCTTCTTCTCGATGAGCGGTTCAGCGTTCGTCGAAGTGCTGGTCGGTGTCGGTGCAAGTCGCGTGCGTGACCTCTTCGATCAAGCCAAGAAGGCATCCCCCAGCATCATCTTCATCGATGAGATCGATGCAGTCGGGCGCCAGCGGGGTTTCAGCATCAATAGCAATGACGAACGTGAGCAAACCTTGAACCAGTTACTGGTTGAGATGGATGGCTTTGATACACGCCAGTCTGTTGTCGTCATCGCTGCTACCAATCGGCCCGATGGACTGGACAAGGCGCTCCTGCGCCCTGGGCGCTTCGATCGGCAAGTGACAGTCGAGCGTCCCGACTGGAATGGTCGCCTGGCCATTCTCAAGATTCATACTCGCAATGTGCCTCTAGCAACAAACGTCGACTTGATTACGATCGCTCGTGCCACTCCTGGGATGGTTGGCGCGGACATCGCCAACCTCGTCAACGAAGCGGCTCTCCTGGCAGCACGCCGCAACCTGATTGCGGTGACACAAAACTGCTTTGATGCTGCTCTGGACAGGATTCTCATCGGTGCAGAGCGTCCTTTGGTGTTGAGTGAGGCTGATCTGAATGTCATTGCCTACCATGAAAGCGGTCATGCGCTGACGGGTATGCTACAGGATTATGTTGATCCGGTGACCAAAGTGACGATTGTGCCTCGTGGTCAGGCACTTGGCGTGACACAGTATACGCCGATAGATGATCGCTATAACTACTCGAAAGAGTACCTGGAGGCGCAACTGGTGACAGCGCTGGGTGGACGCGCCGCTGAGCAAGTAGCAATTGGACACATCACGACAGGCGCGGAAAACGACTTGCAGCGTGTCACGGCCATTGCGCGCCAGATGGTGACGCGTTGGGGCATGAGCGAGCGTCTCGGAACGATCTCCTTTAGCGAACGCGAAGATCCATTCGCAGGAACCGTCCTCTCAAGCGGCTCTCGCGAGTATAGTGAGCAGACGGCTAACATCATTGACGAAGAAGTTAATCGTATCGTGAAGCGGGCCTATGATCGTGCTATCAGCCTGTTGACTTCGCACCGTGAGACACTCAATGGCATTGCTCGTTCACTGCGCTTGCATGAAACGCTCGATGCCAGGCAGCTGCGCGCGATTTTGGAGGATACAAGCGCTGTACCAACTGGCCCTCTGTAGTTGGTAAGAATACCAACGTTGCTTTGGGAATCTTCCTTCTAAGCGATTTTAGAAAGAGAAGAGCAGATATGGCCTTTCTTCAGGAGGAACGATCTTGCGCTGGAGAGATTGTTTGAACCTCAGGCGTGGAATGCGTAAGGGTTACCTCGTGCTTGCTTGAAAGCGTGGGGAACGCGATCAACGCTGCCAGCACGACGAGCGCACTCCCAAAGAAGAAAGGTGCGCCCGAACCCCCAATCGCGAAGAGGCTTCCTGCGGCCAGTGGACCTATGACTCGTCCGAGCCCCGCGGCACCTTGTGCAAGACCCAGCGTTTCGCCTTGCCTGGTTGGTGGGCTGGCAAATGAGAGGAGGGACGACACCATCGGCGTCACTGCTCCATCGCCTAGACTTACGATGCCACAAGCAAACACACCGCACAGCAAAAGTTTAACGTTGTGTGGATGTTGGCTCTTTCGTTTCCTCCGCTTTCTCCTGACCGTTCAGTGCAGGATGCTTGCCCTTGAAGACATGGAAAAGCAACCAGAGTGAGGGCAAGAGCAATGCCATACCAACAAGAGTGCCAATGAGCAGCGCCAGCTGTGTGGAAGGTGGACTGGCAGCATTGCTTATGGTCACAGAAACCGGGACCAGGTAGGGAAATTGCGACAACCCCCAGGAAGCAAAAATGAAGGCCGTGACGGTGAAGGCCAGAACACGCGCCAGGCGGTAGCGCCTCAGTAGCAACGAGGTGGCAGCTCCCACTCCGATCAGCGCTGTAGCAATGATCAGGGGCAGCGCGTGATCGAGCGCACCGTTCAATAAAAGTGGCGCCTGGAACGGTGACAGAATGAAGGCAATGGCATCCAGTCCCAGCGTTATGGCTCCCGCGATCATGGCACGGCGGCGAAACGCCTCCACGAGTTCAGGCTCATTGCTGTTCTGAGCCTCGACTATGAGATTAACGGCCGCGAGTACGGCGCACAGCGAGAGCGCTAAAGCGCCGATAGTCAGTGCGAAGGGTGTTGTCCAGACGACCAATAGATCGGTCTGAACACGACCTCCCTGGACACGAACCTGGCCGCTGGCCACTGCCGCAGCGGCTGCCCCGAAGAAGAAAGGTGTGATAGTGCTGGCGGTACTGAACACGCGGCCCCAGATCCTACGCGAGGTCGTGGCATCATCAGCCTGGCCTCGAAACATAAAGGCCGCTCCACGCATCACGATGCCTATCACTGCCAGGGTGAAAGGTACAAAGAGCGCAATTGAAAGCACTGAGAAGGCTAATGGGAAGGCCGTGAAGAGTCCCACGATCAAGAAAATCAGCCAGACGTGATTCGCCTCCCACACTGGCCCTAACGCCTGCCCGATC
>VBHS01000010.1 GCA_005881295.1 Chloroflexota bacterium | reverse complement strand
CGACATCATGCGAGCAGTGCGCAGCTTCGACCCCTGCCTGCCATGTGGCGTTCATATGTACCTGGGCGGGGGGAAAGAGCTTCAGAAAGTCCTTTCACCGACATTTGGCTTGAACTCGTAGCATCGTTAGCCTCGTATGGGCTTAGTCAGGGGAGGATGCGCGGTTCGCTTCCTCCCCGTTGCCGAAGTTTGATCGAACGATAGCAAAAGGAGAACATAAAA
>VBHS01000009.1 GCA_005881295.1 Chloroflexota bacterium | reverse complement strand
ACGGGTTGCGAAGTACATTTCGGGATAACTCGACGGAACGTTTGCGGAGCGCATTTCAATTCCTTCGCGCCTGCTATAGAGGAGATTGCATAATGCCACAAGAAGTGCAGGAGCACAACCACCCGGCGGCACGTATTGAGACACTGATACAGGAGATTGCCGCGTTTCCTGATCCACATGCGCGCGCCACTGCTGAGGAACTTGTCAAGGCGCTCCTTGATATGTACGGCGAAGGGTTGAACCGCTTGCTCGAAATAACTGCGGCGTCTGAAGTATCGGGCATCGCCTTGATCGATACCTTCGCAGAAGACGAACTACTAAGCTCCTTGTTTACGCTTCATGGCCTGCATCCGCTAGATATCGAGACGCGGATTATGCAAGCGCTGGATGAGGTACGGCCCTTTCTCAAGTCGCATGGCGGCAATGTCGAGTTCGTTCGGGTCGAGGATGGCATAGCCCACTTGCACCTCCAGGGCAGTTTTCATGGTTGTTCCAGCTCCACCCTCGAATTGGCGATTGAGGAGGCCATCTACAAGGCGGCTCCAGACCTGGATGGACTCCAGGTAGAAGGAGTCCCCGATCCACAACCGCGACCCGGCATTCCAGTCATCTTCGTTCCCCCACGGCGACACAAGGACAATACACGCTCAACCGAGCAGGGCGCAGGCAAGATGAGGTGAGCAGTTATGTCATCATCCGAACTTACAAACGAACATGGTGATCAATCCGCTGCGCCTCTTGATGTGCTTCGCCAGTTTGCGCGCAAGCGAGAAATGCGTCCACCTGCGGAGCAGTGCGAACTATGTAGTGTAGAGATTGCGGCGGTTCATCGCCACCTGCTGGATCTCTCCAGGCGTACATTGATCTGTGTGTGTCATCCTTGCTCAATACTCTTCGGTGACCCGGGGGCTGGGAGTGGAAAGTATCGGCTTGTGCCCTCGCGCTATCTACAATTGACGAATTTCCAGATGACCGACGAGCAGTGGGATGACTTGATGATTCCGGTGAACATGGTCTATATGTTTCGTAGCACGTTAGCTAACCGTGTTATGGCCTTCTATCCCAGTCCTGCGGGAGCCATGGAGTCCACGCTCACTCTGGAAGGATGGGATGCTCTTGTCAGTAGCAATCCCATCCTGAACGAACTGGAGCCCGATGTCGAAGCCCTCCTTATTAATCGCGTGCGGAACATGGGTGGTGAGAGCTACCGTGAGCACTACATTGTCCCGATAGATGCCTGCTACGAGCTAATCGGCTTGATCCGCCTCAAGTGGAAAGGTCTGAGCGGCGGGGAGGATGTCTGGAAAGCGATTGCCGAGTTCTTTGCAGGCCTGCGGAAGAGGGCGACTCCTGTAGGGAAATCCTCTTCAGATACCCATTCGGCAAATAGAACACCCTGGAGAGGAGAGGCTAATGCCAGACCTGAGCTTTGAGGTAATCAGTGCCGAGGTTGAAGCTTATAGTGTGCTCCCAACGCTCATCTTCAAAATGCGCATCACCAACGCGAGCGATGAAGAGCTGATCCAGAACATCAACCTGAAGAGCCAGATCATGCTCTCTGTAACACGACGGCGCTATAATGCCGAAGAAAAGGCAAAACTGCAGGAGCTCTTTGGCAAGCCAGAGCGCTGGGGAGAGACCTTGCGTACCTTCTTGTGGACTCACGTCACCACGGTGGTGCCACGGTTCTCAGGAAGCACCATCGTCGAATTGCCTGTCTCATGCACCTACGACTTTGAGGTGGTGAGCGCGAAGTACTTCAGTGCTCTGGAGGAAGGTGAAATTCCTCTCACCTTCCTGTTCAGTGGAACCATTTTCTACACAGGCGAGGCAGGCAATTTACAGATTGGCCAGGTCTCCTGGTCCAAGGAAGCGACCTATCGCCTCCCTGTCGCGCTTTGGAAGCAAGCGATGGACATCCATTTTCCCAACAGTGCCTGGATTCGCCTGCAGAAGGATGTCTTCGACCAGTTGTACCAGTATAAGATCACGCATGGCCTCATCACCTGGGAGGATGTTCTTGTGCGTCTGCTGCGGGCAAGTGGCGAGGAGGTAAAGTCATGAAGCTAGAGCAAGTCAAGGAAATCGCCAACGCTGTCCTCTACGAAGGCTATCTTCTCTATCCGTATCGGCAGTCAGCGCTCAAAAATCGCACGCGCTGGACCTTCGGCGCCGTCTATCCGCGCGAGTATAGCGAAGCGAACGGCGGTATGGAGCCCTGGACGATGCACACAGAATGCCTGGTAGAGGGGCAGGCCGGCGACATATCGCTCGACGTCACTGTAAGGTTTCTGCACTTGCTCGTGCGTACCGTTGTACAACCCGAGCTTGCGAAAGACGACCGACTGGAGGCGAATGCCAGTGAGTGGAGCCTGGCAAGTCGTCTTGCCGGCGAACCTTTGCAAGAGGGCGTAGAGCGCGAGGTGAGCGTAATGGGCCTTTCGTTGAGGAACCTGCTGGCTCATCCCTGGCGCGTGACAATCGAATTTCCAGCTTCACGCACGGTAGAATATCCGGCAAACGCGGCAGCAACAGAGATTATTCGCGAGCAGCAAGCGCTCTCCGGAGCCTTTATACTCGCAGCCGAGCAGGTGGATACCGATCTTTTTAAGCTGAGTATTGAAATCGAAAATACAACCCTTGAAACCGGCTCTGTAACGAGCCGGCGTGATATAGTATTGCTACAATCCTTCGTCTCAACTCACACTATCTTACAGGTACGTCAAGGTTCCTTCATTTCGCTGTTGGAGCCACCTGAAGAGGTGCAAACTTTTGTCAGGGAATGTCAAAATATCCGCACGTGGCCGGTGTTGGTCGGTAACGAGGGAGAACGCAATACAATGCTTTCGTCGCCCATCATCTTGTATGACTATCCGCAGATTGCCCCGGAAAGCCCGGGGCCCCTCTTCGATGGCTCTGAGATCGATGAGATTCTCTCTTTGCGTATCCTGACGCTGACCGACGAAGAGAAAGTGCAGATGCGGCAGGATGAGCGCACGCGCGAGATACTGGAGCGGACGGAGGCTCTCACGCCCGAGCAATTCATGAAGCTCCATGGCACTATCCGCGAGCTGCGTCCCATCACTGAAGGAGAAATAGAATGATGCGTCGAGGAGGTTGGGATTTCCCAGGCGAGGACTATCCTCCGCCAGAATCTATAACTATTGCCGGTAGGGAGGTGAGAGCAGGAGATCGTGTGCGCCTGCACCCCAATAAAGGGCGTGCCGACGTTTTTGATTGGATGCTTGACGGGAAAACAGGGACTATCAACGTTATCCACCAGGATTTCGAGAATCGCATCTACCTCGTTGTCACGGCGGACGACGATCCCGCCCTGGAGCAGATGCAGATGGACGAGCGCATCCTGCCTGGTCATCTTTTCTACTTCTTCCCGGAGGAGGTGGAACCGCTGGAGAATATACCGTGAAAGGTCACGAAAGCATTACATCGTCATCAAAACGCACGCCTGAGCGCATACTTATCGCGTGTATTGGCAACATCTTTCTAGGGGACGACGGCTTTGGCGTCGAGGTGGCCCGGCGATTGATGAACCGGCAGTACCCGGAAGGCGTGCAAATCATAGATTTCGGTATTCGGGGAATGGACCTCGCGTACACCTTGCTCGACGACTACGACACGCTCGTGCTGGTCGACGCGGTTCCAAGGGGAGGTCCACCAGGGACGCTCTATTTGATCGAACCAGATCTGACAGGCATCGATCCTGAGAAAGGAGCAGAAGCTAGCAGAGAGGCGTTAGATGCCCACAGCATGGATCCTGTGAAGGTGCTTGCCTTCGCCAGGACCCTTGGCGCTCGACCAATCCGCACCTTGCTCATTGGCTGCGAACCTTCCACATTTAATGAAAGTGAAGACTACGCAGAAATGCAAATGGGACTGAGCGAGCCCGTGCAAGCCGCCATCGACGATGCCGTAAAAATGATCGACTCACTCATCACCGACTTGAAATGTAAATAGCGCCCCTCACGGGCGCCAACCTGAAACCAGGAAAGGAACAATACCATGTTCAAATTACTTCTCTTAGTTCTTGCCCTTATAATAGCCTACATCTTTGTTCAATCGTATCCTGATTTCCAACGCTATATGAGACTTCGGTCGATGTAACAGTGAGACAACCTTTGCACGCTCCATTAAGAATGACAAAGTTGCCCATCACAGGCAAAGAAGCGCTAACGCTCCTGAACGGCTTTCGACATGGAGAAAAGCGCGATACAATGAACGTACGGCGTATCGTGATTATTGCGCTAATTGTCTTGAGTCTGGGTATCGTCATTCCTCTGTTCCCTGATATCAGGCGCTACCTGCGGATGCAGAGGATGTAGTACTGGTCAGTCATGCATGAACTCTCTATAGCTCAAAGCATCGTTGAAGTCGTTGAGGCTCGGGCAGCCGAGTATAATGCCGCTCGCGTGAAAGGCGTGCGACTAAAGATCGGCGAGGCCAGCGGCGTCGTAACCGATTCGTTGACCTTCTGCTTTGAAATGCTGGCAAGCCTCGAGCCTACTTTAGCCGGGGCGCAGTTGTTGATCGATATCGTGCCGCACCGTGCACATTGCCGTCATTGCGCCCAGGAGTTCAGCGTCACAAACTTTGTCGCCCAGTGCCCAACGTGCAAAGAGTGGTCCGACGAAATTGTTTCCGGCACCGAACTCCAGGTACTCGAAATGGAGTACGAAACGTAACTTCTTTATCGCCTACAGGAGGATTGGCTACCGTGCCTAAAATAACCATTGCTCAGAACATCCTGGCAGCCAACGACACCATCGCCCAGGAGGTCCAGCAGTCGCTGGCAACCCACGGAATCCGCACGATCAACGTGATGAGTTCTCCGGGCGCTGGTAAAACCACCCTGCTGGAGCGCACTATTGCGCGGCTCCGTGGAGAAATGGCAATTGGCGTGATCGAGGGCGACATCGAGACAAGTGCTGATGCTGAGCGGATAGAAACGGCAGGCGCGGAGACGGTCCAGATCAACACACGAGGGGCATGCCACCTGGAGGCGCACATGATCCGCGCCGCGCTCAAGGAACTTGATATAGCCCATATCAATCTACTCTTCATCGAAAATATAGGGAACCTCGTCTGTCCCTCAGAATGGGATCTAGGAGAAGATCTCCGTGCCGTCGTGGTCAGCACCACCGAGGGCGACGACAAACCGGCGAAGTATCCCCAAATGTTTGCGGTTTCACAGGTAATGATCGTGAATAAGCTTGATTTGCTTCCTTATGTGGACTATGATGTAGAAAAGGTCAAACGGCAGGCGCTAGCCATCAACCCACAACTGCGCATCTTCCAAGTGAGTTGCCGGACGGGCGAGGGACTCGACGCCTGGTGTGAATGGCTTGTCACATTCGCCAATGGTAAATCATAGGCGCTCCTTCGGCAACCATCCGAAAGGCATTAGGCATGTCATCAGTAATAGGTTCGAAAATTGAGCGACGACGCATCATCATCCAGGGCATTGTCCAGGGCGTAGGCTTCCGGCCTTTCGTCTATGGACAGGCCCTGCACCGGAACCTGGTCGGCTTCGTGCTCAACGACAGCGCCGGCGTAACCATCGAGGTCGAGGGATCTCCTGATGCGCTCGATGGCTTCCAGCGTGCCTTGCGCGAGAAGGCGCCTCCCCTGGCACGCATAGATTCTCTCATCGTCGAGCCGGTAGAGCCATGTTACGAGACCGCCTTCATCATCGCCCATAGCCAGGCTGGCTCCGAGCGTCACGCGCTCATCTCGCCTGATACCGCCACGTGCGACGACTGCCTTCGCGAACTCTTCGATCCCGCAGATCGACGTTATCATTATCCCTTTATCAACTGCACCAACTGTGGCCCCCGCTTCACGATCGTCAAGGACGTCCCCTACGATCGCGACAAGACCACCATGCGCGTCTTCCCCATGTGCCCCGCCTGCCAGGCAGAATACGAAGATCCCCTGAACCGGCGCTTCCACGCCCAGCCCAACGCCTGCCCCACCTGCGGCCCCCAAACCCACTTCATCACCTTCCCCGTAGGGGCGGGGGTGGATGAGGTGTGGGGAGGGGACGCTTGCGTCGCCCTGGTAGGAGGGGAAAGGCCCTCACGGGACGAGGGCGACGCAAGTGTCCCCTCCCTGCACAACCCTACCCCCGCCCCTACGGGCTGGACAGATCACAATCCTCCTAACCCCGTAGGGTCGCCCCCCCTGAAAGACAATCCCATCACCACGGCCGCGCAACACCTCGCAGCCGGATCTATCCTTGCCATCAAAGGC
>VBHS01000008.1 GCA_005881295.1 Chloroflexota bacterium | reverse complement strand
GTCGATCGGCGCACAGGCTGGCTTCCCCTGGCACTGCTCTGGCTTGCTATCCTATTGCAGACACACCTGACGGTGCTGCTGCTCGTTATTCCCTTGTTTATGGCGGTGCTCTTCGCACCCGAGACGGTGCGCTGGCGCGACCTGGGCTATTCCTGCCTCGCCTTGCTGGTTGTCTTCTTTCCCTATCTGTTGTGGGAACTGGTGACGAATTTCGGTGACCTCGCGATCATCCACTCCATCCTGCTTACCCAGACCTGCCAGCACGCCAATGCCTGCATTGATAATACATCCTGGAATATCTACCTCACCTTCCTGGGATCCCACGATCCGCACCAGGTGTCTTTCACGAGCAACTCGCTGATCCACAGGTTCTCGACGCCGCTATCCTGGTTGGCGACTGTCTTGCTGTATTGTGTTATAGCAGGCCTCGTCACGGCGCTGGCTCTCTCCCTGTACTGGTGGAGGAAATCCCTGCGAACTGCACGTGGCATCCAGGTGGTTGGGGATGGACAGGCATTTGAGATGGGCGTTCCAAAAGCTGCAAGGTGGCGACGCTGGCTCGGCTTGATGCCTCCTCCAGCAGCTGCTGGCCTACTGTTGCTGTGCGCCTGGCAACTGCTTCCACCGCTCGTCATGGTCCGGCATACGCTGCCGATCTTCACGCATTACCTGCTGGTGATCATTCCAGGACCCTTCATCCTGGTCGCAATCTTTCTTGAGAGGTTGCGCGAATGGTTCAGCCGCTCCGAGGATACACTCCGGCTCCTTGCACGTGGACTGCTGTATAGTGTCACCGTGCTCATGCTGCTGCTGCAAATCGTTGGAGGCACAGCACTGGTGCTTGATGACGTCCGTGGGCGTTTCAACAGTAAAGGCCTCGATTTCTACTTCTCGGACTTCCATTCGATCCAGAATGCCTTCTCTGAACTCGACCGCCTGGCAAAGCAGCGTCACGTCAGCCGTGTATACGTGGCTGCGGATTTCCCGACCGGGCAGGCTATGTACTTCTTCTCCGGCCAACTGCACACGCCGGTCACAGTCTTTGATAGCGATCGCTGTCTCGTGCTTCCCAATCCGGCAGACGGCCCGGCCCTGCTGCTGACGCCGCCCTATGCCGACCTCACCTATACGCTCCTGAACCATTATGCTTCTGCTCGCTCAGTTGAACAACCCCCTATGCTGGAAGGAAATCCGTTTGGAATCTTTGAACTCTCGACTCCTATGAAGGAGGTACCACCACAAGTGGTCTTTGGACAGGATATGCAGCTCGAGAGTATACAAACGCAGCGTTTCTCTTTTGATGGCGTGCCCAGGATGATCTCACGCTGGAATTGGCTGCGCTCGTTGGCACCCGCCTATGAAACCACCCATCACTACCGGGTGAGGGTACAGCTGGGTGGAGGGGAGGACCAGGCGATAGCAACGATCTGTACCTTCAATGCGATGCGCACAGGGGACCGCCTGCTGGTGGCCTTTGATCTGCCGAAAGGAGGTGTCGCCCCTCACACCGCGGCGCTGAGTGTGCAGTACTCGATATCGACTCAGGATATGCCGAGGTACGGACCATTGCATCTCATAACGCACCGGCACCTGAGCAGTCGGTATGTCCCCTTGAAGGCAGCTAATGGAAAGAACAGCATTGTAGTGCGCACCTCGTGAGATGGAAGGGATATCTTCATGGTCAAAGAGTATGCTGAAGCAGCGACAAACGCGCATCAAACCAGTGAGAAAGGGAGAGAACGCTACGGGACGTTCATTGCCTGGTTTGAGACGGCCCTGATTGTATTGGGCCTGCTGGGAATCCTGCTCCTTTTGCCGCATAATACTGGCGGCGATGGCTGGGTCAGGTTCACCGCCCTGTCAGCAATGCTGACCCAGGGTCAGATACCCGACATCAAGTATTCGATGGTTGGTCCGTTCTTCTCAATCCCTTTCTGGTATTTGGGCAAGATCTATCAAACGCCTTTCTGGTGGATCTCGCGTTATAACGTCTTCGTCTTTGGCGCGGGTCTGCTCGCTACCTACTGGCTGCTGAAGGATCGCATCGCACGCAGCCTGTTGCGTAAGTTTTTCCTGCTTCTCGTTGTGGCCTCGATGTTCTCCTACCATCTTTTGTTCTACTACGGTGAGGTGTTCACCGCCATCTTCGTTGCCGTCGGCTGTATCGCGATCGTTGTCGGCCCTGAGTTGGGGGGCTGGTGCGCAATTATTCTAGGCGTGGTCAATACCCCGGCAACGCTCCTCGGCCTGATCCTACTCGATGCTAAACACATACTCGAGACCAGGCGATTGCGCTTCGTTCTGGTGGTCCTGATCACGATAGCGCTCATCATGCTCGAGTCGTGGATCCGACGCGGTAATCCGTTCGGGATCGGCTACTCAGACGATTACGGGGTACGCACCATCATGCCCTACTCCGGTAGGCCAGGCTTCAGCAATCCCTTCTTTTTCGGACTCATTTCGTTGCTCTTCTCCTTCGGCAAGGGCATCTTTTTTTTCGCTCCAGGCTTGCTCCTTCCTATTCGTAAGACCCTGCGCAAAGTACAGGAAGGGACAAACGTGGACCTGTTCGCGACCTACACTCTGTGGATGAGTTTCCTCGTGGGCCTACTGCTGGTCTACTCATCCTGGTGGGCGTGGCATGGTGGCTGGTTCTGGGGACCGCGCTTTCTGCTCATTGCGTCGGTACCGGCCTCTTTCGCGCTCGCTGTGCGTCTGCAATGGCGCGATACCTCGCTGCTGGTGAACATCGTGACCCTCCTGGCGCTCTGCCTTTCCGTCTGGGTCGGCATCAATGGAGCGGTTTACGGTGACCAGGCTCTGTGGCATACCTGCCTGGACAACAACGCTTATCTGGAGACGCCTCTATGCTACTACACGCCCGAGTTCAGCGTCCTGTGGCACCCTTTCGTGGTCTACCAACCACTCAATCACAAGCAGTTGCTCTACCTGCTCTACAGCCTCTTTGTCGGCGTCTATCTGCTCATGCCCCTGCTGATTACGACGGGAGGCCAACTGATCGCGGCAGCACTGGAGTTTGGCCGGGAGAGGCTGGATTTCCGCTCCTGGGGCATATAGCCTTTTTTTGAGCACTATACAGCCGCGTTATTTTATGGTATACCTTTTTTTGAGGCCATCTTGCTATGCCTGTACTATTCCCCAAGTGCCAGGTATTGAGAGGCGCGTACTTGTAGTACTGAAGATCTCCAGTTTATCATCGAGCAAAGCTTCGAGTAGTGAGCATTGTAACCAGCAGAGTCAATCGTTATTTTTAGCATCACGACAGGGAAAGGAGAATCACATGCCAGCGAAACCTACCATCGAGCAATTGCGTGAAATCGCGCAGACCTACGGCTTGCACCTTAGTGATACAGACCTCGAGTCATTTACTGGTTTGATGAGTGCCGGTCTTGAGTCGTATCGACGCATCGACCAGCTTACTGAGCCAACACTGGCTGTCCGCTATCCACGTACCGGCGGCTATCGTCCCAGCGCTGATGAAAACCCGCTGAACGCCTGGTATCAAAAATGTACCATCAAAGGTGCCTCAAGCGGAATCCTCGCAGGGAAGCGCATCGCTATCAAGGACAATGTGTGTGTCGCAGGCGTACCGATGATGAATGGCTCTTCGGCGTTAGAAGGGTACGCACCGGAGTTCGATGCCACCATTGTCACCCGCATTTTGGATGCAGGTGGCGAAATCGTCGGGAAGGCTGTGTGCGAGCACCTCTGCTTCTCCGGAGGTAGCCACACCTCCGATACCGGCCCCGTCCTCAATCCACACGATCACACGCGCTCGGCTGGAGGTTCATCCAGTGGCAGCGCGGCGCTTGTTGTGACAGGTGAATGTGATATGGCGATCGGTGGAGACCAGGGTGGTTCGATTCGCATACCGAGCGCCTGGTGTGGTGCCTACGGTCTTAAACCAACCTATGGTCTCGTTCCATATACCGGTGTATTCCCCATCGAACTCACGCTCGACCATACCGGACCAATTGCTGCCAATACTGCTGATGTTGCACTTTTCCTCGAGGCAATTGCGGGCGAGGATGGACTTGATCCGCGCCAGAAAGATGTCAAGGTTGAGGCCTACACCCGCGCACTTGCCAACGATACTGAAGGACTACGCATTGGAATCGTGACCGAAGGATTTGGCTGGCCCGGTCTTTCTGAGCAAGATGTAGATGCATTGGTCGAAGCCTCGGCGCGACGCTTCTCAGAATTGGGAGCCCAGGTCAGCACGATCTCTATTCCCTTGCACCGGGACGGCATCCATATCTGGAACGGCATCGCGGTAGAAGGCGCAACCATGGTAATGGTACGCGGCAACAGTATGGGCACCAACTGGAAAGGACACTATAGCACCTCGCTGCTGGACAGTTATGCGCGAGGACGGATCACCCGGGCCGACGATCTCTCCGACACTGTCAAGCTGGTTGTGCTGCTGGGTCAGTATATGCAGGACCGCTATCACGGACGCTACTATGCCAAGGCGCAAAACCTGGCTCGCACCCTCACGAAAGCCTACGATGATGCTTTGCAATCCGTTGATTTGCTGGTCATGCCAACACTGCCCATGAAAGCCACCAGGATTCCGCCTGTCGACGCTCCGCGCGAAGAGAAAGTTGCCAGGGCTTTGGAGATGATTGCGAACACCTGCCCATTTGACGTGACAGGCCATCCCGCAATGACGATTCCTTGTGGACTTTCGAATGATCTACCTGTTGGCATGATGCTGATAGGCAGGAAATGGAACGATGCGATCGTGCTGCGAGCTGCACATGCCTTTGAGCAAATCAGCGGCTATACTGTGCGCCCACAACAAGCCTCTGTTGCCGCCGGTCAATAAACATCCATATATAGGGGAACCAGGCGTTTCGTCTGGTTCGAGGGCATTTCCTAACCCCCATGAAATGAGGTAAGCTGAGCGTTAGGAAATGCTCTTCACTCTTGTCTTCTCAGAGCGGCCGAGCGGCACAGAACTTATAGCTCTCGTGCCATGGCCTCAATCTCTCGAACGTGGCGCTCGCCGCAAGAACGTCCGCATCTGCATAACGTCGCCCGATGATTTGCATCCCGACGGGCAGATTGCCCTCCGCAAGTCCCGCAGGAATAGAGGCCGCGGGGTGACCCGAGAAGTTGACGAAGTAGGTGAGACACCACCCGATCAGAGGGTCGACCTGTTCTCCATTGATTTGGGTTGGGCCCATGGTATTTCCATCGCTAGCGTTATCGACGGGCAGACAAGCCAAGGTCGGCGTGATCAGGAGATCGTACCTGTCGAGGGTGCCCTGAATGGCATCGTGCACCTCCGTCCGGATCTCTTGATCCCGCCAAAGGTCGAGGGCTGACATCTGGCTGCCCTTGTCTAGCCATTCCAAGTATTGTGGCGGGAAGTCATCCCGGTGGTCCTTGAGAAGGTCAAGTCCCTGACGTTTGAAGTTCTCAAACGTTGCGAGATTGAGCGGCATGATAAGCCGGCACCAGACGTCGCTCAATTCTCGTTGATGACGCTGAATACCGACGTGCACCTCTTCGACGCGGGCTCCTGCCTCCTCAAAGGCTTTCACCGCTTTCCCTACGACGTCCGCGACCCGCTTGTCGACGGGGAAGACGTCAAAATTGGGGCTGTAGGCGATCTTCCAGCCCTGGATGGAGCGCCGGGTGGCTGGAAGAAAGTCAACCTGTTCGGCCAGACTGAATGGGTCACGCGGATCATAGCCAGCCAAAGTTGTAAGCCCCAAAGCTGCGTCTTCTACGGTTCTGGTCAGCGTTCCCTCAAAGATAAAAGGTGTATCAGCGCCAAAAGCGTTTGGTCTGGAGACAAGAGGAACACGGCCAAAGGACGCTTTATAGCCATAGACCCCACACCAGGAGGCAGGAATACGAATGGAGCCGCCACCATCGGTTCCCTCCGCGAGGGGAACAAGGCCATCGGCTACAGCTGCCGCGCTACCGCCGGACGATCCCCCTGTGTTCTTGGAAAGGTCGAAGGGATTGTGCGCCGGCCCAAAGAGGTAGTTATCACAGGTGCCCCGGAATCCCATTACGGGGCTGTTAGTCTTCCCCAGCAGGATGGCACCAGCTTTTTCGATCCGTTCTGCATACGTACAGAAAAAATCTACAACAAGATTCTTCAGGGCTCTGACGCCACCAAAGGTGCTCACCCAACCTGGTTTGAAGTCAAACAAATCCTTCATCGCTGTAGGCACCCCATGGAGAGGTCCCAGAGCTGCTCCGGCCATCAGCGCCTGCTCGGCCTCTTTGGCTCGCTTACGGGCATCTTCGAACCCCAAATACACGAAGGCATTGAGGCTCTTATTGCGCTGCTCGATACGCTCGATGAATGCATCCACAACCTCCACTGGCGAAAGCTGGCGGCGCCGGATGCGGAACGCAAGCTCTGCTGCTGTTACATACGCCAGCTCATCCGATAGTGCCATGAATCTCACTCCTTTTCTTTCTATGTAACCGGGTTAAATGGAGGTTCTCCACGCAGGAGGCGACCAGCTTCTTCTGCCGCTTTGCGGCGTAACTCTCTCGCGCTTTGCTGCGAGTACCAGGCAACGTGCGGGGTGAGCAGTAAGTTCTGCAGTTCACCGTGTAGATAGGCATCGAACAGCGCGTTATCCACAGGTGGCTCATGCTCGAGCACATCTATTGCTGCTGCAGCAAGTCCTCCTGTGAGCAGAGCCTCGTACAAGGCTTGCTCGTCAATTATGGGGCCACGCGCAGTATTAACCACCACAGCATGCGGCGGGAGCAATACCAACGCTGGTGCATCGATCATATGACGCGTCTCATCGTTGAGCGAGCAGTGGATGCTGAGAGCATCGCAGCCCTGCAAGAGATCGGGCAGGCTCTCCACGCGGGTCGTACGTGTGACCTTATCCTGCCCACGCGGCACGTAGGGATCGTACCAGCGCA
>VBHS01000007.1 GCA_005881295.1 Chloroflexota bacterium | reverse complement strand
TATGGAAGACGCCATTGCTCACTGCCGGGCAGGTGCCTCGGTCTGGCAATGGGCCAGTACAGATGATGGCGTTAACCCCGATGTTGTGCTGGTAGGTATTGGCGATAATCCGACGCTGGAAGTCATGGCGGCTGCCAACATCCTGCGTAAGGAGATGCCTGAGCTACGTGTGCGCGTAGTAAATGTCACCGACCTGTTCATCCTCGAGAAGGAGACCGCCCATCCACATGGCCTGGATGATGATATGTTTGAGGCCCTCTTCACACTGGATGCTCCCGTGATCATCAACTTTCATGGCTATCCCTCGGCAGTGAAGCAGTTGCTCTTCGGGCGTCATCATAACCAGCGCTTCCACATCAACGGCTACCAGGAGGAGGGTACGACCACCACGCCATTTGATATGAATGTACGCAATGGTACCGATCGCTATCACCTCATGATGCAGGCGATTCGTCTAGCGTCGGTGCGTAATCCGCGTGTAGCCGTGCGTGCCAGCGAGCGCGTACATCATTACGAGTATGTCCTCGCCGATTTCCGCCGCTACATTCGAGAGAACGGCGTCGACCCCGAGGAAATCTCTAACTGGCAATGGAGCTAATATAGAGGAGATGCTTTAAAAATACCGGGAGAAAATGAGGCGGAGGTCTTCGGGAGTATAGAGGCAGACGGGTGGGAGCAGACCGGCTAACTCCTCGACGGAAGGAGTGGATTCTGACAGGTCAAAGATCAGCAGCGGCGACCGGCGGCCAATACATCCACTGGCTATGGATGCTGCCTTCAGCAGTTGTACAGGCGGCTCAGGAGCAGGTATGCTGATCAGCAACTGGACATGAGGAAGTATAGCGGAGAGCCGCAGAGGAGTGTCCTCCTCGTAGAGGTATTTCATGCCTGCTTGTTGCAGCAAGCGCGAAAAGGGTTGCCGCTCTTTCTCTGGTCCAACCAGGAGTGCTGAGCGACCACGCAGGCCACCAAGACAGGCATCGGCGATAGACACGATCTCCTCAGTTGCTTTTGCCAGTCTAGTTGCTGTAACATTTTGCATTGATATGTTCCTCTACTGTACTGTTCTGAAAACACTTGTCTTAATTTTTCAACAATCCGTTCTCGCTTATTCTTCCCTTTAACAGAATACTATAGTTACATTTTTACCAGAAAACATCAGGTGTTTACCCTATTTCCAGGATGCGGGCAGCTCTATCACAGAATTGTGATATGTATTATCTTTATATAATTCCTCAGTAGGAGTGGGGTGGGTGGATTGGAGGAGCATGGGACGGTGGGCGTCACAAACGTCCCCTTTTCTCACGTACCAATCCACCCGACGAGGTGAAGTGAAGGTCTTTTCTCGACGATTTTACCCATGACTTCTGCCTGGAAGTGTCAACCATGGCACAAGGGAGCGAGGAGGCAGAGGTGCAAGAGAATAAGAGGTCAGCTCAGCAAGAAACTTTAGCCCTGACCATCATCATCATAAGGGCCGTATAGACCGCCGCTGTAGCTGTCACTACTTAATCTGTCATTATGTAATAATGATTCCAGGGGTGTAAGCGTATCTCTTGCCTGTCTTCCTTGCGAATTGCCTCTATCTGAAGATGCCCCACGTAGATCATTCACCAGGGTGGGGGAAATATCTACGATGGACTCAAAATATCCTTTCTCAATGCTAGCCGCTTCTTTTGGTGTGCCAATCGTGAATTTCTCACTCATTGCTTTCTCATTTCTTCCACAAAACGTCAACCAAATCTGCAAATTAAGCGATCTACACTACGATACAAACAGAGCGTTTCGCACGGCTCAACCCATGTTGAATTGTACTTGTGGCATTTACTGTCTACCCGGTACATATACAAGACGCAGGGACGCAATGTTTTTTGACGATGGAATCTAGTGATGCTCCAGGTAGTGACAAAATGCTTACATTTTAAGAGTATCTTGCAAATTATGAGGTTAGGCAATATCATATGATAGGCATTTCGCTTTGGGGAAAAAATTCTGCTCTGGGATTGCCTGGTTGAGGGTCGGGGTGTGGAAACTACACTACATATATCAAGAGCGGGGGAGAGGTAGCCGTATGGTGATAGAGGCGGATAAAGGAGTTCCTAATCAGCGATTGAAGCGCGAGCGTGAGAAGCGAGGTTGGTCACAGCGAGACCTTGCCACATTGGTTGATACCAACCTCTACACGGTGAGCCGTTGGGAGAGAGGCCTCACTGTTCCTCATTCCTCCACGCTTGACAAGCTCTGTAAGCTCTTTGAGAAGAGTCCCTGGGAGCTTGGTTTTACGAAGGAAGGTGGGACTGGCGGTGATCAATCCGCTTCCTCTCTACCTACTCAACCAGGGTTGTATGATCCAGCCATCCCCAGATCTCAGGTTGGAGGCAAGGGCCCCATAGGTCGTGCACAGTTGTTAGCCGATCTCAAGCGCCGGCTCTGCTCCGGGAAGAATGGCGCGCTTTTAGCTCTCAATGGCCTGCCAGGTGTTGGGAAAACAACCATAGCAGTGGAACTGGCGCGCGATCGTGAGGTATTAAAATATTTTCGCGATGGTGTCCTCTGGGCCGGTCTCGGCATCAAGCCAAACATCTTAGGGCTACTGGGCAGGTGGGGGACGTTGCTTGGCCTTGCTTCCCATGAGATGGCAGCACTCACCAGCGTGGAAGCCTGGGCGAAGACTATCAATGCTGCGATCGAGGCGAAGCGTATGTTGCTGGTCATCGACGATGCCTGGAGCATCGAGGACGCGCTGGCTTTTCAGGTGGGTGGAGTGCATTGCGCGCACATTGTTACGACGCGTTTTCCAGAAATAGCGCTGCAATTTGCTTACGATGGGTCAAACGTCGTGCACGAGTTGAATGAAGAAGATGGCATAGCGCTGCTGCAGCGGCTAGCACCACAAGTTGTGGCTCGAGAACCAGGCAAAATGCGTTCGTTAGTGCAGTCGGTGGGGGGACTTCCATTAGCGATCACACTCGCGGGAAAATACCTCTGGTCCCAATTCAATAGAGATCAGCCGCATCATCTGAGCATGGCTTTGAGCCGCTTACAATCGATTGAAGAACGTTTACGATTAACACAGCCACTGCCAGAGGGTACGCCTTCGAGCTTACCAGCGGATACCCCCTTGTCGTTGCAGATAGTCATCAATTTGAGCGACCAGCAGTTAGATGCGCAGGAACGGGCTGCTTTACGCGCCCTTTCAATCTTTCCGGCAAAGCCTAACAGCTTTGCGGAGGAGGCGGCACTGGCGGTGTGCAATACTTCTGTGGAGACCCTTGACAGGTTAATCGACGCTGGGTTGTTGGAAGGAAGCGGGCCCGGTCGTTACACGCTGCACCAGACCATCGCCGATTATGCGCGGCTCCGGCTGACTGATGGGCGGGTCAGGGAGCGCATGGTTTCATTCTTCAATGCTTTCGTTGAAACTCACAAGACGAACTTTGACATCCTTGAGCGTGAAATGGACAATGTGCTCGCGGCCTTGCAGATCGCGTACGAGCACAACATGTCAGAAGCGTTGATACAAGGGGTTGTAGCTTTGCTCGTATCGCACTGTTTAAGAAAGATTTCAAGGAAGCACAGCGGCTGGGTGAGGAAAGCCTGGCAATCTTTGAAGCAGAGCGACGCGAGAGAGTAGTCGAAGTCAAGCAGTGGCTCGCAACACTGTAATTTTTCGCGAAACTATACATCATCACGTGGAGAGAGGATGGACCCTGGTAGTGAATGAGGGAAAAAACGTTGTTCCAAATCAACGCTTGAGCGACGAGCGAATAAGCCGCGGGTGGTCACAGGCCTACGTAGCGAAGCAGATAGACGCCTATGCATTTATGGTGCACAGGTGGGAGCACGGTCAAACCTTTCCTGGGCCACGCTATCGCCAGAAACTCTTGCAGCTCTTTAATAAAAGTGCTGAAGAACTCGGCCTTGTACCTCGGGATACAGACAATGGCGTACAAGATACTCCGCGTGGGGCAATGGCAGCATTGCCCCATAAAGCGACCCCTGGCAGTGTTGGATTAATAGAGCCACTTTACGATCCCGTGATCCCCTCTTCGCTGATAGGCCCTGTTGGCCTGGTTGGTCGAGAAGATTTGCTGCAAAAACTCAAAGAGCGACTCTACGCTGGTGAGCACGTTGTTCTCTCCGCCATCAATGGCTTGCCGGGAGTCGGCAAGACAGCGTTAGCGGTTGAACTTGTGCATAACAGGGAGGTACGAGCATATTTTCGCGATGGCGTGCTCTGGGCTGGCCTTGGCCCTGTCCCAAATGTAGCGGGGCTGCTCGGAAGATGGGGAACATTACTCGGTGTAACTCCTGATCACAGGAACATTGAAGGATGGCAAAAGGCCATTACTACGGCGATTGGCGAGCGCCGGATGTTGCTGGTCATTGATGATGCCTGGGAGATCGAGCATGCTCTGGCTTTCAGAGTGGGTGGCCCCAATTGCGCTCACCTGATAACCACCCGTTTCCCCGTGATTGCTCATCGTTTCTCACAAGGTGAAACGATCGAGGTCCATGAATTGGATGAGGACGATGGCCTCAGGCTGCTAGAGCGCCTGGCTCCCGAGGCTGTCAGAAGCGAACCGGAGGAGGCACGGGCGCTGGTGCGATCCATCGGGGGGCTGCCCCTGGCCCTGAACCTCATAGGAAAACACCTGTACATCCAATCATATAGCGGCCAGCCACGTCGTTTGCACATGGCTTTGCAGGGCCTGCGTTCCGCTGATCAACGATTGCGGCTGACACAACCACAGGCGCCAGCCTTCACTTCTCCTGGCCGCCCATCTGACGCGCCACTATCATTACAGTCTGTTATCAGTGTCAGCGACCAGCGACTGGGTGAAGCCGCACGCTCAGCTCTGCGCGCGCTTTCAGTTTTTCCCGCCAAGCCCAATACGTTTTCAATGGAGGCGGCTTTAGCTGTCTGCAATACACCGGGGGAAACGATTGCTACACTGATCGAGGCAGGTCTGCTGGAACAGAGCGACGCGGATCGTTACACCCTGCATCAGACTATCGCTGACTACGCCCGGCTTCACCATACAGGTACCGATGCTGAGGAGCGGATGACGGCGTATTATGTGAGCCTTGTAGAGGCGCATGAGCTGGACTACAGCATACTCGAGCAGGAAACCACTAATGTACTCGCGGCCTTGCAAGCCGCATTCGAACTGGGAATGCAAGCAATGCTCCTGAGAGGGGCGAACGCGTTCTCTCACTTCTTGCAGACAAGGGGCCTGTTTGATATAGCGGGGCAGCAACTGAAGCGAGCGGGACATGTTGCCCGTTCCGGGAATGATACGTCAGGTCTTATAACGACCTTGCTCAATCTTGGCAGGCTGGCGGAAAAACGAGGAGACAATGCCACCGCGCAAGCGTGCTATCTTGAAGGACTATTGTTGGCACGCGAGAGCGGTAATAGTGAGCGCCAATGTGACAGTTTAACCTACCTGGGTGGCATTGCCGTCAGGAGAGGAGAGCTCAAGCAAGCAGCAGCGTATTCACAGGAGGCACTCGTACTTTCCGAGCAGTCAGGGTACTACAAGCATAGCGTTACGCTGATGCGTAGCCTTGGAAGCTCGGCATTTTTCCAGGGAAATTATGCCGATGCGGAAGTTTATTGGCAAAAGGCGCTGGCACTTGCTCGCCAGCAGAATCACCCTGAACGCATTAGCGCTCTACTTGAAAACCTGGGCGCGATAGCGGTCAATCGTGGAGATTATGAACAGGCGAAAGAGATCTACCATGAAGCTATTACGCTGGCGCGCCAGATAGGACAGAGCGAACGGATTAGTAGTATATTCGCCAATCTCAGTGAGATTGCGCTGCGACAGAAGGACTATGCCCAGGTAAAAGAGTACGTGCAGAAGGGCCTTCCTATAGCGCGCCAGATAGGGCACTTAGAAATAATCAGCTTGCTACTGATTAACCTTGGCGAAGCTGAGATAGGCCTGGAAGACTACAAGCAAGCAGGAGACTATTTGGAGGAAGGGTTAGAGCTGGCGCAGCAGGTAGGACATCCCTGGCTGATCTGCTATGCGCTACTGGCCTGGGGCAAACTCTATTTTGGGCTGCAACGTTTAGAGCTGGCAGCTACAACCTTCCGGGAGGCCCTGGAAATGGCGCGCGACGCGAACGAGGAACAGGTTGGTTTCGCGTTGTACTGCCTGGCGCAGGTCACCTTTGCCCAGGGAAACTTCGAGGAGGCGCGACAGCAAGGTAAGGAGAGCCTGGATATTTTCAATGAAATTGGTCACGAAAAAGCGAAAGAGGTGGAGGAGTGGCTACGTTCTCATTGAAAGAAACTAGAAATTTTAGATGATCAGGTGCTTCGCATGTCTATTCCCTATGTTTGCACTTTAATCTTGCTCAAAAAAACGATTGCTTTTTCTCGTTTATGCTGGTACAGTTAGAATTATCAAATTAGAACAGGTGTAGAAAGATATGATCGAGTATGACCAGACGACCTTATGGCCTAAGGTGGCGGCAGACGAATCGGTCTTAAGAGCTGAAAGACTAACATCTTTGCTGAAGTGGGCTGGAGGAAAAGAACAGGAACTGAAGTATATTTTACCCTTGATCCCATCTTTTGACACTTACTATGAGCCCTTTGTTGGCGGGGGTGCTGTCTTTTTCTCAATACAATCACGAAAAAAGTTCATCAACGATAAATCTCCTGACCTCTTCAACCTTTACACGATGATTGCAAAGCAGAACTTAGATTTCTTTCAAGCGTTGAACACCTTACTGCTGGGCTGGCAACGTGTGAGCGAAATTGTAGATGGCTGTGCGACGCACCTTCTTAATATATATAAAGCTTACTCCATTGATAAAAATTCACTAGAGGAGATGAGAAGTAGCCTGCTTGAGTTTGTTCGGCAGTATGCAGTAGAATTTAACACAATGTTTGAAGCCTTCTTCGATAAAGACACTGGAAACTTTATTCGAGAACTCCAGAGGA
>VBHS01000274.1 GCA_005881295.1 Chloroflexota bacterium | reverse complement strand
CAGATCTGGCCGTCTTACGCGTGACTAACCTGGGACTGGGCGCAGCATCTGCCGCAACAGATGCTGCTCGTGTCGGTCAACTGGTACTGGCGGTGGGACGATCTTCGGGAGAGGGGCCAATGGCAAGCGCGGGTGTTGTCAGCGCGATGGGGGGTCCGCTGCGCACAGGTCGCGGTACAACCCTTGAACGCTATATTCGCACGGATGCCACGCCTTATCCCGGTTTTTCGGGCGGGCCATTGATCGATGCACAGGGAGGAGTGCTGGGTATCACGACCACAGGATTGGTAAGCGGGATCGCGCTTGCTGTGCCGGCGTCGATAGCCTGGGTTATCGCGGATACGCTCGCGCAGCAGGGGTATATCAAGCGCGGTTACATGGGGATCAGCAGCCAGTTGGTGAATCTTCCACCCGCGCAACGTGGGGGGCGTACGCAGGAACATGGCCTGTTGATTGTAAAAGTCGAAGACGATAGTCCGGCGCAGAAGGGCGGGCTGATGCTTGGGGATATCCTGGTGGGACTGGATGGTACCGTCGTCAACGACTCCGAGGACCTGCAGACAGTGCTTACCAACAATCGCGTTGGTAAAACGGTCCCTGTTGAAGTTATTCGTGGCAACGCATTACAAACCTTGCAGATAACCGTAGGACAACGCAAATAGGGTTTGCAAGAACGATAGACAGGTATATACATGACTCAAGAAACAGTTTTTACTCCGGCGGTATCGCCCCTGCTGCCCGATGCGTTTTCGCACGCGCTGATGCAAATGGTGAAGAGGGTGCAACCGAGCATCGTGCAGGTGGTTAAGGAGGGGCGTGGCGCGGGTACGGGCATTGTCTGGAAGGTTGATGGACACGAGGGTTATATCATTACGAATAACCATGTCGTTCCCGATGATTCTACGAAGATACAGGTGCATCTAGCGGATGGTCGCAGCCTGGATGCGAAGGCATTGGATCGCAATAAAAAGCTCGACGTGGCGATGCTGCTGGTGAGCGCGGATGATCTGCAAGCGGTAGAGGCCGCGGATTCAGGCAGCTTGCGCGTGGGCGAATGGGTTTTTGCCGTGGGTAATCCCTGGGGACAGCGCGGCGTTGTCACCGCGGGTATCATTAGCGGGGTCAGCGCGCCAAGGTCTACTGAGGGCGAGGATGAATTTCAAATACGCTATATCAAATCGGATGTTATTCTCGCGCCAGGGAATTCAGGTGGGCCGCTGCTGAATGCTGACGGGATGGTGGTGGGGGTCAATGCGATGGTTTTTGGCGGGGACCTGGCTGTATCAATTCCCAGTAATGTGGTAAGCTCCTGGATAGCGGGATTGTCGAGGCGACGGCAAATCTCTCTGGGGATCGAGGTAGAGACGGTGGATCTGCCGGCCAGCCTGCGGGAGAAGGCGGGTGTGAGCTCCAAACGAGGCTCGGGGCTACTGGTCGTAGCTTTGGAGACGGGTGAACTCAAGGAGCAGGCCGACAGGGCGGGCTTATTGATAGGTGACCTGTTGCTGGACGCGGCAGGCAAACCGGTAGATGATGCCGCGTCGCTGCTGGATATCGTCGCCAGGAAAGATAGGCAGGATTCGTTACAGATGCGCCTGGTACGAGGGGGCAGCATTCTTACACTCGATGTGGCCGTCGCAGCATTGGAGCACAGGGATATAGAATAAGGGAACAATGATACGTGTCTTTGTTGTGGCACCGACGCCGATGATGATTGCCGGTTTGCGCGCCATGCTCACCACCACTGAGATAGCGGTGGTGGGCGAGGCGGCGAGCCTCGCGGAGATCACTATAGAGCTCCCAACTATCGACGTGATCGTCGTGGACCAGCTGTTGTTGGACGAGGTGGTACGTGCTATAGCGAACGACGGGAGGGTCGCGCTGGTGGTGCTTACCAACGCCGATGAGCGGCCGCTGGCGATACTGCGAAATTTAGCTTTGCGCGGTTGGAGCCTGTTGCCTATGGGAGCTACCGGCGCGGAACTGCAGGCGGCGGTGACGGCGGTAGCGCAAGGATTCGTGGTGTTACCGGTAGCGTATAGCGAGCAGTTCTCCGAGCAGCGCCCGGTACCGGTGGTGGGAGCGCTCAATCTCAGTTCACCGGATGAGGCGCTGACGAATCGCGAGCGTGAAGTGCTGGAACTGGTGAGTCAGGGCCTGTCGAATAAGCTAATTGCACGCCGTTTACAGATCAGTGAGCACACGGTTAAGTTTCATATTTCATCGATTTCAACCAAACTGGGGGCCTCTAGTCGTACTGACGCGGTTAGCCGCGGGGTACGCCGTGGCCTTATCACGCTTTGATGGCAATGTGTTTGTGATGTTGTGTAGTTATCTAAATGGCTTTTATGCAGAGACCTCCTCATAACATCCTTTATGTAGTTGGGCAGTCGGTCGTGGCTAACCCCCTTGTCATCCTCACAGCCATTGTCTACACTGACAAAGGAACATTTTTTACCAGCATGCGAACTTGAGGCAGTTCCTTATCGAGGCTTGGCAGAGGCAGGGGTGAAGGTTCACTTTTATCACCGGACTCTTGAAGAATATCTGGCGGCCAGTATCTCCGCAGGATTTCAGTTACAGCAACTGGTAGATGTGCCTGCTCCTGAAGGCAGCATCTCGTAAAAGTGTAAATGTAATTGCTCGATGGCAACAAAATGGTACAATTCCAAATGATGGCAGCACCTGGGGAAATGCTATTGCCAGCGGCCAGGGCAGTAGCGCCTATACGGTTATTCCCTTTACGAAACAGTCGGCACGCTATATCAAGGTTGTGCTTACTGCCAGTTCAGGTAGTTGGTGGTCTATAGATGAGTTCTATGCATTTTCCTAAGACGTAGAAGCACCACCGCTGATACTTCTCGGATTATGACATCCCGCGTCTTCCTGACATATATCTTGGGGAGCGCGGGATGTCATATGTGCAGCGCGTAAACCCCACCCCTATGGGTTATTACGGATTATGTGGTCCTTTCGTGGCGGTGTTGCTCAGGTTTTTGGCGCGGTAGAGGATTTCGCCGGCGTGGGGGACGACGAGGATGCCTTCTTGTTCGCGCCCTTGCCATGTATGGGGGTTGATGTCGCGGTAGTCGAGGTAGCCGAGGTTGATGCGGCGGCAGCGTTCTGCAGGGATGCTGGTTGCCAGTGTTACCTGGATGCGCGGCGTTTCGGTGTTGGTGGCGAGATCGTAGGTGCCTGATCCTTTGACGTGGGTGCTGTGGGCGAGGATGCTGCCGGGGATGTCTTTGAAACGGTCCCACTGCTTGAGGAAGTAGTCTTTGACATGGTAGCCGACTTGATCGATCAGGCGGCCGTGGGTGTATGAAACTTCGGTGATGTGGGGGGCGAATATGATGACTTCGCCACCATCGGCGATGGCGGGTTCTGTTTTGTACATGGCCTTGGCTGCCGTCCAGAGGTCGTCATACATGGTCGAGGGCATGGAGAGGACGTGGTTGAAGGGCCTGTCGACGGTTATTATATTGAGCTGCGCGGAGAGGTCGGCTGCCGCGCTGAAAGCTTCGCTATGAGGGCCGATGTAGAGGCCGTGCAGGTCATGGCCTTTGAGGACCATGGCCATGCAGAGCAGCGGGATCGGCAGGAAATCGGCGGCGCGGTGAATGACGCGGCGCGTGGGAGTATCTTTGACGCCGATGGTGTGCATACTGGTGACGAGGGCCCCGAGCCAGTGGGTGAAATTGATGATGTCGGGTCCCGCGATGCCGGGGAAGAGGTACTTGGCGCCGCCGGAGAAGCCAGCGACTTCGTGGGGGAAGACGGGGCCGCAGATGATCAACTGGTCATAGGCGAAGATCATGCGGTTGAGGGTGACGGGAACCTCGCCCGAGAGCAGGCCGCCGGTCAGGTTTTCAGCTTCCTCTCGCGAGATGATGCCGATGGTACGGAGCATTTCCGGCTCTGACCATTGATGGTTGAAGATGCGCACGTTGGGGTATTGTTCCACTCTCGCGTTCGCCGGAACGCCCACAAGTTGATCGACGGCCTCGTCGGACATGGGCGGGTGCGTTCCAAGGGCGATAAGGTAGTCTAACTGCGCTACACGCCGGCCAAGCTGTTCGTACAGTGTGCGGAAGAAGAGAGGGATGGGTGCGGTGCGCGTCCCATCGGGTATGATGACAAGTACGCGCTTGCCGTCAAGTGCTAAGGGCTCACAGGCACGGGCTACGAGTTGTTGGACGTCTTCACTTGTTAGTATGGCGGTTGTCGAGCCTTTGCCAGAGATCATCACTTGCTCCTGTCTGCTTGTTACACGCCGCTAAAGGACGAAAAGCCTCCATCGATGGGTACTACGATGCCGGTGACGAAAGCCGAGGCCGGGCTGACCAACCAGAGTAGAGCACCTACCAGGTCTTCGGGCTGGCCCAGGCGTTTCATGGGTGTATGATCGAGGATGGCCTGGCCGCGGGGGGTCATGGCACCGCTGCTGGCATCGGTCAGCAAGAAGCGGTTCTGTTCCGTGAGAAAGAAGCCGGGGGCCAGGGCGTTGACGCGTATGTGCGGGCTGTATTCCTGGGCCATGTGCACGGCCAGCCACTGGGTGAAATTGGCGACGGCGGCTTTGGCGGCGCTATAGGCGGGGATACGCGTTAGTGGACGCAGCGCGTTCATGGAGGCTACGTTTACGATGCAGCCTTGCCCGCGCTCGGCCATGCCGCGGCCAAAGACCTGGCAGCCGAGGAAGGTGCCGGTGAAGTTCAGGGTAAAGACGGACTCGGCTGCGTGGCTATCCAGGTCAAAGAAGGTGCGGTCGGCTGACGTTGTCGCCTGTGGTTTGTTGCCGCCTGCGGCATTGATCAGGATATCGACGGGGCCGAAGGCGGCGGTAACTTGCGCCAGGGCCTGCTCAAGGGCTGATTTGTCGAGCACATCACAAGCGATGCCGATAGCATGGCCGCCTTCGGCCTGGATGGCGGCGGCGACTTTGCCGGACGACGCGGCGTGAAGACTGACAATGGCTACCTGCGCGCCAAGCTGGGCGAGGGCGTGGGCCATGGGTTTTCCCAGCTCGCCGCTGCCGCCGGTGATAACGACTGTCTGTCCTTGTATGTTGAAGAGTGATTGCAAGTTTGTCATGTATTTAACCATACCCGTTCGTGTTTGGCGTTGTCAAGCTGATGGGTTGCGTTGGGTGTATGAAGTTGTAGTAGGCGCGGGGGCGTAGGGAAGGCGCGTAGCACTCCAATTGAGAATAAGTACGCTTGACAAGTAGTATTCACTTCCTTACAATTGTATAGGTTAACAGAAACAGTGCTCAACTGAACACGTTCAATGGCCCTGCATCGCTCCTCAAGGAGACCAAACGTGAGTGATTTGGTAACACGTGAAGGCCAGCAAATAGGCGCCTATCAACTCATCCGCCTGCTGGGCCGCGGCGGCTCAGCCGAGGTCTATCTGGGGGAACATGTCTATCTCAAGAGCAAGGCTGCCCTTAAACTTTTGCCTGTGGTACTGCAGGAAGAAGAGAGAGCCGGTTTCTTAAGGGAGGCGCAAACCCTCGCTCACCTGGAGCACCCCCACATCGTGCGTATCCTTGATTTTGCTGTGGAAGCAGGTACCCCGTTTTTGGTCATGGAGTATGCCCCACGTGGTTCGCTGCGCCTCCGCCATCCTGGCGGTACGCGGCTGCCACTCACCACCATCATCTCCTATGTCCAGCAAGCAGCCTCGGCTTTGCAGTATGCACATAACCAGCAGTTGATCCACTGTGATGTCAAGCCTGAGAACCTTCTGTTGAACGAGCGTGATGAGTTACTGCTCAGTGACTTTGGTCTGGCTGTGCTTGCGCATCATTTGCACTCCTACAGCACGCACGTTCTGGAGCGACAGGTGGCGGGAACAGCACTCTACGAGGCCCCTGAGCAGTTGCAAGGGAATCCTGTGCTTGCCAGCGACCAGTATGCATTGGGCGCTGTGGTGTACGAGTGGCTCTGCGGAACACCGCCGTTTCACGGGTCACCCATTGAGATTGCAGTACAGCACCTCTCGACGCCACCCTCATCTTTAAGCAAGCAGATACCCGACCTTTCGCCTGCTGTGGAAGAGGTTGTGCAACGAGCGCTAGCTAAAAGACCAGAGCAACGTTTTGCTAGTGTGCGGGAGTTTGCCCATGCTCTGGAGCAGGCGCTTCAAGAGGCATCGCGGTCTTCCTACACCTCTGTCCTTTCTGTTCAAAAAACAGGGTCGCCCCTACCAGGCAATGGACGGCAGAGTATCCTGGCCAGCAGCAAGCCAGTAGCGATCTGGAAAGTGCCTGCTCCTCTAACACCCTTGATCGGGCGTGAGGGGGACGTGGTAGCAATTTGCGCCTTGCTGAGGCGGCCAGAGGTGCGCTTACTCACGCTGCTGGGCACGGGCGGCATCGGCAAAACCCGCTTGAGTTTGCAGGTCGCTGAACAGATGCGGGCAGATTTTGCCGATGGCGTCTGCTTCGTTCCGCTGGCTGCCATTACAAATCCCAACCTGCTGGTGCCAACCATAGCCGAGGTGCTGGAGATGAGAGAAATCGGCGAGATCAAAGAGCAATCCCTCTTTGGACAGGTAAGGATGGCGCTACGAGATAAGCACCTTCTGTTGATACTCGATAACTTTGAGCAAATCGGGATGGCGGCTCCTCAAGTGGAGGAGCTCCTGGCAATATGTCCGTCTCTGAAAATCATGGTGACAAGTCGCGCTGTGCTGCACACCCAGGGCGAACATGAATTTCCGGTGGCTCCGCTGACACTCCCGGACCTCAACCAGCTTCCAGGGCACGAGGCGCTCACACATTATGCGGCAGTTGCGCTCTTTCTCCAGCGCGCGCGGGCTGTTCTCCCAACGTTTGAACTGACCGAAACCAACGCGAGGGTGATTGCGGAGATCTGTGTGCGCCTGGATGGGTTGCCGCTGGCGATTGAACTGGCGGCGCCTCGCATTAAACTGCTGCCCCCACAGGCTCTGCTG
>VBHS01000273.1 GCA_005881295.1 Chloroflexota bacterium | reverse complement strand
CTTCGGACTAGAAGACGATACCAACCACCAGAAGGAGGTCTTTCTCTATGGAGAAGCTGATTATCACGGCGGCGTTGACCGGGAGCATCACGGTCCCGACACAGACCAAGTATCTCCCCTATACCCCCGAGGCGATTGCCGCCGATGCCATCGCCTGTGCCAAGGCAGGTGCTACCGCGGTTCACATTCACGTGCGCGACCCCCAGGACGGTCACCCTACGTCTGACCCGGAACTCTTTGGCGAGGTCGTCAAGCGCATCAAGGCGGAGAGTAATGTCATCGTGGGGCTAACGACTGGGGGCGCGATGGGTATGACGCCACAAGAACGTCTGCGGGTTGTTCCGCTCTTTCAGCCGGAACTGGCTTCCTTTAACCTGGGGTCGATCAACTTCTCCATGCATCCGGCGGCCCGCCACTTCAAACCCGAAGACTACCGCTTCGAGTGGGAGCAAGCGTACGTCGAGGGAACGAAAGACTTTATCTTGCGCAATACCTTTGGCGATATGGAGGCCTTCGCTCAAACCATGCAGGCGAACAACACGCGACCGGAGTTCGAGGCTTACGATGTCGGTCACCTCTCTAATCTGCGCTTCCTGCAACGCTCCGGCCTCGTCAAGGCACCGCACTGGATCCAGTTCGTGCTCGGCGTGCTGGGAGCCCTGGCGGTCACACCGGAAGACCTCCTGGTGATGAAGGCAACGGCCGATCGCCTCTTTGGGCCCGATAACTATCGCTGGTCGGTCATCGGCGTCGGCTATCCGGCCGAGTTCAATATGGCAGCGATGGCGATCATGATGGGAGGGCATGTGCGCGTCGGCTTGGAAGACAACATCTTCGTGCGGCGTGGCGTCCTGGCGACCAACGTGCAGCTGGTCGAGAAGGCAGTACGGCTGGCCAATGAGTTCGAGCGCGAGGTCGCAACACCGGATGAGGCACGAGCAATGCTTGGCCTCAAAGGACGTGAGGCCGTCAATTACTAGTGTTTTAGGACACAGCCGCCTGGAAAAGGAGCACGAAGCATGGGAACTGCATCTGGAGATGAGACGCTCCTGTGGGAACCTTCAGAGGAACTGAAGCAACAAGCCACGCTCACACGATATATGCAGTGGCTCGAACGTGAAAAAGGGCTGTACGTTCGCGACCAGGAGGAACTGTGGCACTGGTCGGTGAGCCACCTCGAGGACTTCTGGGCCTCGATCTGGGACTTCTTTTCCGTCAAGGCCTCCAGGCCGTATACCTCGGTGCTGGCGGACAGGAAGATGCCTGGTGCCCAGTGGTTCGGAGGGGCTGAGCTCAATTATGCCGAGCAGGTCTTCCGAAACGCTTCTGTTGGTTATCCTGCTCTGCTCTTCCAATCCGAGCGGCACCCGCTTCGTGCAGTCTCGTGGGAGGAATTGTCGCGCAACGTGGGTTCGGTGGCCAATGCGCTGCGAGCCCTTGGGGTAAAGCCGGGGGACCGGGTCGTGTCCTACATGGCCAATCTCCCGGAAACGGTGATTGCATTTCTGGCTTGTGCGAGCATCGGGGCGGTCTGGTCGAGCTGCCCCCCGGACTTTGGCACGAGCAGCGTGATCGAACGCTTCCAACAGATCGAGCCCAAGGTGCTCTTTGCCGTGGATGGCTACCAATATAACGGCAAAGAGTTCGACCGGCGCTCGGTGCTCTCCGAACTGCAACAGGCCTTGCCCACGCTGCACACGACGGTCCTGCTCCCCTATCTATCCAAGGATACTGATACAGAGGGCGAGACCTCGATGGTCCTCTGGCACGACTTCCTGTCGAGCGATACCACGCTCACGTTTGAGCAGGTGCCCTTTGAGCATCCCCTGTGGGTGCTCTACTCCTCAGGTACCACTGGTTTACCAAAGGCCATCGTGCAAGGACACGGCGGTATTGTCCTCGAACATCTCAAAAGTGTGGGGCTGAGCCTGGATCTGAAACCGGGAGATATTTTCTTCTGGTACACGACGACCGGATGGATGATGTGGAACATCTTGGTTGGAGGGCTGCTGGTGGGAACCACGATCCTCCTCTACGATGGCAGCCCAGCCTACCCGACCCTGAACATGCTTTGGAAGTTGGCCCAGGAGAGTGGCATGACGTTCTTCGGCACCAGCGCAGGCTATATTACCTCCTGTATGAAAGCGGGCCTGGAGCCGGGCACGACCTATGACCTGAGCAAGCTGCGGGCTATTGGCTCGACCGGCTCCCCGCTGCCGCCGGAAGGCTTTGGGTGGGTGTACGAGCATGTCAAGCGGGATATCTGGCTGGCTTCGATCAGCGGTGGTACGGACGTGTGCTCGGCCTTTGTGGGGGGCTCGGTGCTGCTGCCGGTCTATGCAGGTGAACTGCAGTGCCGCGCGCTGGGAGCGAAGGTGGAAGCCTTTGACGAGCAAGGCCACCCTGTCATCAATGAGGTAGGCGAATTGGTGCTCACTGAGCCATTGCCCTCGATGCCCCTGTACTTCTGGAACGATCCAGGGAACACACGCTACCAGGAGAGCTACTTCGACGTGTACCCGGGTGTATGGCGACATGGCGATTGGATCAAGATTACTCCACGGGGCAGCGCCATCATTTATGGTCGGTCGGACTCCACTATCAATCGTCAGGGCATTCGCATGGGCAGTAGTGAGATTTATCGTGTGGTCGAGGCGCTCCCAGAGGTCCTCGACAGTTTGATCGTAGGCGTTGAGCTTCCAGGTGGGAAATACTACCTGCCACTCTTTGTGGTGCTGCGTGAGGGAGTGGAGTTGGATGATGCCCTCAAAGCCAAGATCAAGCAGCAGCTGCGCACCAACGTCTCGCCGCACCATGTGCCTGATGAGATCATTGCGATTGAGGAAGTTCCACGAACACTGAGTGGCAAAAAGCTTGAAGTCCCCGTGAAGAAGCTCTTGATGGGAATGCCGATCGAGAAAGCAATCAGTATGGACGCGCTGAATAACCCACAAGCTATGGAGTATTTCATTGAGTTCGCTCAGAAGATGCGGACCTTCGGGAAGGCAAGCAAATCATAGCGGCTTTCAATGAGGCCTATCAGGTCATCCTGGAGCGTAGGGGACCGTTAGATGAAGTGATCGTTGAAACAGAGGCTACCAGGGAACTTGAGGAGCAATTGGGCGAGGCGATGCTGGCAGTTGGGATGCTCACGAAGAGGTAATCAGGCTCCGACACCAGGTCATTACAGCCTTACGTGAAGCAATGGGCCTCCACTTCTGTTTCACCACTAGCCATTAAGAGGAAAACATGATGCAAGACGTATATATTATTGACGGAGCGAGGACTCCCGTCGGCCTATTACAGGGATCACTTTCCAATGTCAGCGCTATTGAGCTTGGCATCATTGCCTCCAAAGGAGCGATTGAGCGCAGCCGCGTTGATCCGAATCTGATCGACCAAATCGTCATGGGCAACGTCATTCAGTCGAGTAAGGATGCGGTCTATTTACCGCGCCATATCGGACTCAAGGTCGGCATACCCATCGAGACGCCGGCCTTAGTGGTCAATCGCTTGTGTGGTTCCGGCTTCCAGGCGATTGTGACGGCCGCCGAGATGCTCCTGCTGGGAGATGGCCAGATTGCACTGGCTGGAGGAGCCGAGAACATGACGCAGGCTCCCCATGTGCTGCGTGGCGCACGCTCCGGCTATAAATTCGGCCAGGCCCCTCAGCTCGAGGATAGTTTGTGGGAGGCCCTTATCGACACCTACACCGGTTGTGGCATGGCGATTACGGCTGAGAATCTGGCGGAGAAGTATGGGCTGACACGCCAGGAGGTCGATGCCTATGCCCTGCGCAGCCAGCAAGCCGCTCGCCGGGCCGAACAAGCCGGCTGGCTGGCCGAAGAGATCGTCCCCGTCACCATCAAGGACCGCAAGGGCAACCCGGTGGAGTTCAAGCAAGATGAGGGCATTCGCGATACCTCGATGGAGTCCTTAGCCAAGCTGCCAGCACGCTTCCGCAAGGGAGGAGTTGTGACCCCGGGCAATGCTAGCGGCATCAATGATGCAGGTGCCTGTGTCATTGTGGCCACCGCTGATGCCGTACAGCAACATCACTTGAAGCCGATGGCCCGGCTGGTCTCCTGGGGGGTAGCTGGAGTCCCACCCGAGATCATGGGCATCGGACCGGCCCCTGCCATTCGCCAGGCCCTCAAACGCGCCGATTTGACCTTAGAGCAGATGGACCGTATTGAGGTCAACGAGGCCTTCTCGGCGCAGTATCTGGCCGTCGAGAAGGAATTGGGCTTGAATCGCGACAAGACCAATGTCAATGGCGGCGCCATCTCCCTGGGTCATCCCCTGGCGGCAACGGGGGCTCGTATCACCATCTCCCTGATATATGAGCTGCGCCGCCATCATCTCAAGTACGGCATCGGTTCGGCCTGTATTGGTGGCGGGCAAGGTATTGCTGTGGTTATCGAGAACGTAGCGTAAGCTGAACAGGGAATCATCGAACGGCAGAAAGCCGAACTCCCGCCCCAGAGCTCAGATCAGGTGTGAGCGGTGGGGCAGGGATTGCGAGGAGACAATGACCATGAAAGAACGATCATCGGACGGGGCGAACATTATGGAGGCTTGGACCGAGTTGGCTATATTCTCAAAGGTCACGACTTGCAGATTGGCCCAATTCCAACAATCATGACACGGCGGGCACCATAGTTATATCTTAGCTCTACTACGAAGTAGCAGTACAAAAAAGCGGTAACTGGAAGGAACGCCTTCAGACCAGACCGAACCACCAGGAACGCTTGACACATTGCGAGAGGACATCGTTACCCGCAAGCAAGCCCTCTGTTCGCGTATCCGGGAGGGTGAGGCAGACGCAGGTCCCTGGCGCCGTGAGGTACTCGATTACACGACTTGGGCTGTAGAGGAGAAGGTACGCATCGCCAATCCACGGTATCTCGAACGCACTGGCGGCTCATAGCCTCGGGTTCGTCAGATGAAGTTCTTGTCGTTTGACGTTGCAATTCATCTAACGAAAGGCAGTCCTGTCACAGTGTCTGATCGCCTCATGTTCTGAAAACAAACTCGGCAGAAGGAACCGTCTGCTGAAGGTGAAAAGGAGAAAAGTTGCCATGAGTAGTAAACAACCAGAGCCTCTCAATCCGCTCGATCCATTTGGAGCCTTGCGGACGACGCGCGATGCCAATATGGAGGCCTGGTCCAAGATGATGATCGAACTGGTCAACTCTGATGCCTATAGTCAGATGATGAGCAGATGGGCGAATACCTATTTTACGGTGTCGCAGCCCTTTCAGCAGATTCCTACCATCTAAAGAGTCGTAGTTGTCCAGCAGTGAGTCGTGCTTGGGGAGTTGAAGAATTTTCCTTGCATCAGGCGATCTTCTACACGTAGGAATGGTCTGAGCATCTTTTCGTTGAAACAAGAACAGAGGAGAAGATCATGAAAGCAGTCCGCATTCACGGCTACGGCGGCCCAGAGGTGATCCGCTATGAGGACGCGTCGCCTCCGACCATCGCTGCCGACGAGGTGCTCGTCGCGGTCCATGCCACCTCGATTAACCCGGTTGATCTCGCCACTCGCGCCGGCCATTTCCAGAACAAAATCCCCGTCATGTTCCCCTGGACGCTGGGACTCGACCTCTCCGGCGTTGTCGCCAAGGTTGGCCCGAACGTGACAGGCTTCGCCATAGGGGATGCCGTCTTTGGGTATTCCAACATGATGCGGCAAGGGGCCGATGCGGAGTATGCCGTCATCAGTGCCTCCGAGATCGCACACAAGCCGCAGTCGTTGGACTTTGTTGAGGCCGCAGCCGTCCCCGTGACTGGACTCACCGCCTGGCAAGCGCTCTCGATAGGCGGTCTCCAGGCGGGCCAAACGGTCCTGATCCACGGAGCCGGCGGGGGTGTTGGGTCTCTGGCAGTGCAGTTCGCGAAGGCTCAGGGCGCGCGGGTGATTGCGACGGCTGCGGGTGACAAGCTGGACTTGGTGCGCTCGCTTGGGGCGGAGTCGGTGATCGATTACACCACGACCCGCTTCGAGAAGGTGGTCCGTAACGTCGATGTCGTGCTGGCCCTCGTCGGGGGTGAGGTCATCGAGCGCTCGTGGGGAGTTCTCAAGCCAGGCGGCATCCTAGTCACCACGGCAGCAGAGATCGATCCAGAGACAGCCGCGGCCCGGGGCGTGCGTGGAACTGGGATGTTGACCCAACCCAACGGTGCACAGTTGGCCGAGATCGCTGCCTTCTTCGACACGGGCGCGGTCAAGCCGGTGGTCTCCACCATTCTGCCTCTGGCGGAAGCGGCGCAGGCGCACAAGTTAGCTGGCAGTGGTCACGTGCGCGGCAAGATTGTCCTGCGGGTTGTCGCCTAACCTCCACTTCCATTGCCACCGTACCCCATGCAAGAGCATTGGTTAAGTGTCTCCACCCAAGAAGAGCAAGAACATCCAAAGGTGTTCTTGCTCTTCTTCTCCGTTCATATCACCACGGAAAAGCGAAAAGATATGGTTCCGAAATGAACTCTATGTTTGCACTTTTGGAAAGGGGAGTGGCAGGAAAGGATGTAAATTTGGGAAATAAGCTGCTGATTTCTTTGCCATTCCTCTGTTGAAAGCATCTCTCCTTCTTTGTCCTGTGGAGCCATTCTAGAGGCAAATGAAAGAGAGAGTGAACCGAGAGTCACCAGCATAATTGGCAAGATTCCACCAGCTTATTTCCCAAATTTACATCCTGGGCCTACCTCTTGTTCTGTAACTGGAATATTCTTCTCATCGAAAGACTTGCGAGCAAGTTATTTACAACATTCTTTGCTGATACCCCAGGCATGGAGCGGTTTTTCCAGGCATCAGAGTGTCAAGTTCCACCCTTCAGTGCAAATTTCCACCTTTCAGTGCAAAATCGGTCCACCCTTCAGTGAATTTACCATTTGAAGCGAAGGTTGTACCAGAAACATTCTGAATCAGGTTTTAGCCATCCGAAGTGAGTGCTCCAACTATGTCTGGGCTAGTGGGG
>VBHS01000272.1 GCA_005881295.1 Chloroflexota bacterium | reverse complement strand
CTAAGACTGGCCCTAATTTCACACTATCCTTTTTTCTTGATGCGCGAAGAGTATGACTCAATCAGAACACAAAAAATTGTAGGTTGTACTGTAAATACTCTTGTGCTTAAAGTTTGCCATGCCGATATTAACGCTTTACGCACATGAGGTCAAGAGTTAAAGACGTCTGGTATGGTGGTGATTTTGCCTACTTGCTTTATGTCAGTTCCTTTTTAGAAGTTTCTTTCGAATAAAAGCTCTAGTTTTGCTAGAATTCAGTAAGGAAAAGGATTTAGCGAGTTTGTCTAGTCTTTCCAAAAACTAGACAGACTCATTGCTGAGGATAGTTTGGTAATTGAAAAATCTGAACCTTTTGTGCGAGCGAGCGGACAGCATCAATAACAGGTCTGAGGAGTAAAGTTTGATTTTGGAATATAACAGCCCACTGTTTCTGGTCAAAGTGGCGCTGAGGTAGACTGGAAGCATTCTCTCTCAGACCAGATATTTCGCCTATTGGCCCAATATTAGAATCAATGTATGTCCCTCCTTGCCGCGCGAACTCTTCTAAACGCGAATCATAATGCTCAAAGTTATTCCGCATCTCTCGTACACTCGGTGTTATATACGGGCTGAGGGGAGAATTGTTATCTATCTCAAGATGTTTCCGCAAATATTCTGCACCATCTTTATTTCTGCTATTCTTTCTGATATCTTGTTCAAGAGGCCAAAGGTGTTTGGAGATATTGGCAGCCGCAGTAAGCAAGGAAGAGATGTCTTTCCATACACGCCCAACTTCGGGGAATTGGTTCTTAAGGTCGAATAAGCGAGAAGGATCACAGTCTGATCTAGCAGCTTCTTGGAGAAGTTGCTGTCCAAGTTGGTCAATGGTTTGAAAATATCGCTCCAAATCATCTTCTGCTGAAAGCACCGATTGGCACTGATTGGCTATCTCTGTTTTGAATAGGCGTAATTGATACTCTTCCATAATGTATTATCAGGCTCTCCTTCAGTAAAGTGACGACTTTGCTCTCTCTATTGGAGAGCACCGCTATTCATTTTACTGGTATATCCAAATCAACTGATTTGAAATTTTGTTTCCTTTTGTAGGAGATGTCAGCAGTTACATGTTGCTACATAGTTGCTAAGGCAGGTAATCTATGCAGCTTTATAGCGTCGTACATCCACTTGTACGCCTTCCCTCACCGCTGTTCTGCAATCTGAGAAAGTCGCTTGCCCGTTCCTGCATCCACATATTCCTCGCCACAAGTTGTGCAGATTTGCGCGGGGACATCCCGAATAACAATGCGTACAGTGGATGTATGGTTAGGGCGTTGCTACACCGTTGCTACAAAAGGGGGAAAGCGAAGAGGAACAAAACACCCCAAGCCGCTTCTATCCTGGCTTGGGACTCCTTGAAAACAGGAGTGGTAGCGCATACGGGAGTCGAACCCGTGATCTCCGCCTTGAGAGGGCGGCGTCCTTGGCCACTAGACGAATGCGCCTTACTAAGGTCTATATCATAACCCGGCTGCTGCTATTTGTCAAGGACGATTTTGGAGCCTTGGGGCCTGCTCACATCCTCTCAAGGGCCGATAGAGCGAGACATGTCAACTTCTGTCTCGCTTTATCGGCCCTTGCTTGTTTGAGTTCGATTGACGCTTGTGTCTACTTTTTGCGTAAATCAATCGAAAGCAGTTCACCTTTGTGATAACACTGGAAGGCTATGCGGGTCCAGCCTTCTGGCCAGGTAGGGCTGGTTGTATAGCCGTCATCAGTCAGGCGCAGGCCCGCGAAGCCCAGGATGGCTGCCTGCCAGACGGCTCCACAGCAAGCGTCATGAATGCCTTCAGCTGCATTTCCACGTAAATCTTCCAGGTCAACCAGAGCGCCCTTCATGAAAAGCGTGTAAGCTGGATCGACAAGACCCAATTCACAAGCCAGGATTGTATGAAGAGCTGGAGTCAATGAAGAACCGTAGTCGTGGTCAGTAATGGGATAATAATAATCCCAATTGACCCGTTTGGTTTTGAGATCGAATTGTTGATCCAGCACAATGATGAGCATCAACACATCAGCCTGTTTGATGATCTGGTATCGCTGTACCTCCTCTACACCTAGCAGCCCCTGGTATGATTTGGTACGCCCTTTAAATTCCTCTTGATTAAGTGGCGCGAGTTTGAAAAATCCGTCGAACTGTTCGAATAACCCCGTCTCTTTGTCCCATGGAATGCGCATATGAACAGCTACATCTTGCCAGTGCTGCAGGCGCTGATCGCTCAAATCTAGCTGTTGTACCAGCGCTCTGGCCTTGTCGGAGGCATTGGTTTGCAGCCAGTTGAAAACGTCAAGCGCGGCCTGAATATTCCAGCGCGCCATATAGTTGGTATAGGCGTTGTTATTGACATGTTCGTGCCATTCATCGGGTCCCATGACGTCATTGATCTCGTAATCGTTGTGCTCCGGATGGCTCTCAGCGCGGCTGGCCCAGAACGTTGCCGTGCTGAACAATATCTCCGCGCCGTAATCCCGCATGAACTGGTCGTCGCCGGTGGTTTTCCAATACTTCCATACGGCAAACGAAATGCTAGCAGTTATATGCACTTCGAGCCTTCCATGGAGTACAGGAATTAATTCACCACTTTCGGGGTGAATTATGGATGGTGGCGTCGCTTCATTCCCATCTAAGGTGCTTTCCCACGGATATTGTGCCCCTTCGTACCCATTGTGTTTCGCCTTTGCCCGCGCTCCTGGCAATAAACGATAGCGATAGAGCAAGAGGTTACGCGCGATCGAGGGGTGAACGTTGGTGAAGTAGGGCAGCATAAAGATTTCAGTGTCCTGGAAAATGTGACCGCGATATCCAAATCCTGTCAAGCCCTTGGCTGCAACACTGTAGCGATCATCATGAGTGGATGCGCTGATACGCAATTGATAGACGCTGTAGCGAATGGCTTGCTGTGCCTTGTCGTCACCTTCGATGAGAATATCTGAAATGCGCCAGTAATCTGACCACGCCTGTATATTCCTGGAAAGTAAATCGTCATATCCACTCTCACGCAACAGTTTTGCATGCTGCTCAATCGCGTTCTGTCCTGGATCACCTGCGTCCCGCGATGTGTACATTACAACAAGCTTTTCTGCTGTCATTGTAGCTCCAGGGACAAGCTTGCCTCGGAGATGAATGCTGGGAGCAATATCTGAGTTGAAAGCCTCTCGCGTGAAACCTTGATCTCGAGTCGTAAAGCTCATTGATTGTACCAACTGTACCAGGCTATGGCGCGTCTGGCTATGCAGCCACAGCAGCTCATCCTCTTGTCCCTGGTCGATGGTTTCCCAGTGCATGAGGTCATAGTTACCCATGGCGGTGTTGAGGGTGGCCCGCAAATCGATATCTATTCCACCGGTAGCGCCCTTTTCTGCTGCACCTGGTTGTTCTTCAGCGGTTACACTATAGCGGATGCACCCGACATGCTCATCTGCCAGGCTGACAAAGCGTTCAATTGAAATCGAAAGGCGGATGCCGCTCGGACTCTCCCAGCGCACATGCCGGCTAATGACCCCCTTTTGCATATCCAGGGTGCGCCGGTATTCAAGCACCTTGCCAAGGTCAAGGCGAAAACGTTCTCCATTAACGAAAAGCTTTATCACGAGCCAATCGGGGACATTAGCAAGTTCCTCTTTGCCTACAGGGATATCATCGAAGACATCATATAGCAAGGTTGCAGGCGTTGCTCTCGGATATCCTTCTTCGAAGGTGCCGCGTGAACAGAAATACCCGTTACCGTTGGTATAGACCGTTTCCTGGGCACGTAGTTTTTTTCTGTTAAAGGTGTCTTCACTTATTTGCCAGAGATTCACGAGCTATCCTTCCTTCATGAACTAGTCGAGTAAATCTTGCAAGTGCTTATTTGCGAGTGTTGGCATAACCTTATCTGCTCTGTGGAAACGCTCTTGTGGGCCAATAGCCAGAGCTTGCATGCCCGCGCTCTTGATGGCTTCGATCCCGGCATCAGCGTCTTCAACTCCCAGGCACTCCGCTACAGGAACATTGACCAGTCCTGCCGCGTAGACGAAAAGATCTGGCGCGGGTTTCCCATTGACGACGCTATTGCCATCAGCTATTCCATCAAGTAAATCTGTAATCTGCAGCAGGTCAAGAACCATGCGACAGTTTTTGCTCCCGGAACCAATGGCGACTTTGATCCCCGCGTCCCTGATCTCTTGCAACAATGCTCTCCCCCCAGGTACAAGGTCATTGGGGGACATATGGCTGATCAGTTCATGGTAGTAGTTATTTTTGCGGTCCATCATTTCCTGGATCTGGTCTTCAGAGTATTGTCTCCCTCGAATGATATACATCAATGACTCGCGCCGGCTGACACCACGTAGATGCTCGTCGTTCTCTTCGTGGGTAAAGGGGATGCCTTCATCATCGGCCAGGTGCTTCCAGGCCTGATAATGATATTCTGATGTGTCAGTAAGAACTCCGTCAAGGTCGAAAATAATTGCACCGGGTTTCTTTAGCATCGTAACCTCCTCTATTTCTCAACAACTATTCTTTAAGAATAGGCATGAGATTAAATTAAATGATTCACCTACTTGAACAACGTGTAAGCATGCCAGAAAGTAGCACCGAGTACGAAATGCGTGAGATCTACGATGATTAACGTTTACGACGCTTCGCGCTTTAGCGCCGGGCCTGCCAGGAATGAAGCGGTGATAGCGACACAACCAAAAAGCACAATCGACCCAAAGGCCAGGGTAAAATTGTGGGTTTGCTCAAAAAGCAAACCAATCAGAGGTGGCCCCAGGAGCACAGTAGGGGTTGAGATCACACTCACCAGCCCCTGTGCCACGCCTTTGCTGACTGTGCGCAATTGCGCGGCTTCGTTGAATACCGAGGTGTAAGGTATCGTGCTACCAATAGCGAGACAAGCCATGCCGATTATGGCGAGTGGCGGATAGTGGAGCGGGATGGCAAGCAGACCTACACCGGCGCATCCCAGTATTGTGCCCAGGCGCAAGAGGGGAATAGCTCCAATGATGTTACGGGCGATCAAAATACCTCCTAATGGCCTGAAGAACATACCGGTCAATAATGCAAGGGAACCGAGTGTAGCTGCCAGGGCCAGTGGTAGGCCGTATTGAAAAGACAGGTATACGGCGATCCATGCAGCGATTGCATTGCCAAGACCAAAGGTTCCCATGTGCGAGAGCCCCAATGTCCATACCGAAGGGGAGCGTACTCCCGCTCCAAGGGTAATGTTTTTGGTCTCTGGTTTCACATGCCCATCGCGCACAAAGAGCCAGGTGATGATCGATAAGATACCCAGAATGCCCCAGATGAGAAAAGAGCCACGCCAACCAGAGATAGATAGGAGGTACGGGGTAACCAAAAGTCCCATTGCTGAGCCAATCTGCACAGATCCGCCATACAGGCCTTGCCCCAGTGATGAATGCCTGCCCAGGCTTGCGGCTACTCCAGCTCCCGCTACGAAAGCGGCTCCCGAACCAAGACCGACTATGAAACGACATGCGAGTACCCAGACAATGTTGGGGAAGAGCGGTAGTAATAGGCCTCCAAGCACCAGGATGATGGAAGAGCCAATGAGTACAGGGCGCTGACCATAGCGATCTGCCAGTATGCCCGCCGGGATATACATAACGGCCAGGCCTAAAAATAGGAATGTCGAGAATAGGCCAGCCTGGCCGCTATTGATGTGTATATCAGTAATGAGAGTGGGGATCAATGGACCGAAGTTCGTGTAGTGAACGGCGACGAGTACCGAGGTCAGGCAACTCGCAAAAATGCGCGCAGGAATACTACTGGGAGGCCTGCTCTGCACAGGTATTTCAGGTCTGCTTACTGCAAAGATAGAGGAAGATTGTCGGGGCATGCGAAACTTGCTCCTTCGATGAACGTCTTTCTTTTCTAAAACACGGCGCATTGTGCTATAATTCCGAAAACCTGGCAAGAGATACAAGTGAAACAAGTGAAACAAATGAAACAAATGAAACAAAAGATAGGGAGATATTGTATAGGAAACGTGCGTGAGTAACGGATGTACTCAGGTGGATCACGGGTAAAACTAAAAAGCTGAGTAATACGTGTAAAGAAGAGATATGGCGATAAACTGACATAATCTTAAGGTATGCTCAAAGAAATGCCATGATTTCAGAAAGGCAAAGGATTTGCCATGAATTTTCCTGTAGTTGTTGGTTTGCCACAGGTAATCCTGTTTCTACTGGCTGTGGTAGGAATTGGGCTCCTGATATCAACGGCGATGGGGATAAGTGGGCGGCGTTCAGGGAGGTACCGGGGTGATGAAGATGAAGAGGATGCAAGGAAGTTTGGCCGGCACCATAGATATCGCCGTCGCTTGCCAATCGGGCGAGGTATACTTGGCCTCGTTCTCGTGCTTTTGGCACTCTCGCTGCTCTGGTTAACCCTGTTGGTACAAACCTACCTTGGTCTTACAAGTGATATCAAAGTTGCTCGCGTTCACGCCACGCCAGTAGCGAACGCTGATCACCTCATGAGCGTCGAATTAATACTCTATAATCAAAATGGCCATCAGACCTCAGATCAAACTTACCTTGTGAAGGGTGATGACTGGCGCTTAGAGGGAGATATCATCAAATTTCCTACATGGCTAAACATCCTCGGGTTGCATTCTGGTTATAAGTTGACGCGCATGGAAGGGCGCTACGAAGACCCCAACCTTGAGAGGAGTAATCTTCCCACCGTCATCCCGCTCAATGGTGGAGATGATAATTTCTTCAAGACAGTGCAGGAGCAGGCATGGGTATCTCCGGTGGTAGAGGCAGCCTACGGCAGTGGTACCTTTTTACGGGCCGATGGGAAGACGTATGATGTCCTGGCCTCTCAAACTGGACTTTTCGCAGAACCAGTCAAATAGCCAGCTTGTGTCAGCAGAACACATAGTATGCCCGCTTGCAATTCGCCTTGCTGATCAGGCCAGGTGTAGTAATTGCTGTAAAGCCTCAACTGTCCTGGCCCAGGCGTCTGAGTAGGTGTTGATCAGAACGAAATGATCAGCACCTTTCAACTCTATAAGCGTTACCGGGTCACCTGCAGCTCTTGCCGCCTGAGCATATACCTTGCTCACCTCAAAGGGAACCCTGTCGTCTTCAGTCCCGTGAATCAGTACCTGGGGGATTCCCAGTGGGAGTAGAGCCGCGGGAGAAGCGGCTGCGTAGCGTTCGGGAACATCGTTGAAACTGCCACCGAGTAGCTCCTGAGCTGCACCACTTCCCAGGTTGAGTCTCCACGCCATTTCCAGGTCGACTACACCGGCGTGGCTGATAGCTCCGGTCAGTGCCAATGGCGCACTGGTGTTCGCCAGAACGCTATCCAGGGCTATACGGGGTCGTGCGGCCAGCCACAATGCCAGGTGTCCTCCGGCCGAGTGACCAAGCGACACGACCCGCTGCAAATCCAGGGAATAGCCGGGAGCAATGGTCTGTAAGTAGTCCGCGGCCATCGCCACATCTAAAAGCGTGGTTGGCCAGCCTCCATTTGTATCGCCCACGCGCCGGTACTCAATGTTCCAGGCAGCGATACCTCGATTGGCAAGGTCCTCAGCCATGCTTGTCATCAGCGAATAACTAAATGGTGCGCGCCAGAAACCACCGTGAATCAGGATGACGGTGGGGAAAAGGCCCGGACTACCAGGCAGGTGCAGTTCACCGAATTGCACTGCTTCACGTCCATATGCCAGGCGTACGGTTCTACTAAGAGGAGGTTGAGATAGAGCGTTTTCTTCGTCGCCTGGTGAATGCGAACTCGTCGTCATTTTGCCGTTTCCTTTAACAACTCCAGGGAATTGTGGTCACACCGTTGTTTGTCGAGAAAGAGATTGAGCCCGCAAGCGGACAGGCCCTGGGTAAAAAGATAGTAACTATTTGTTGCTGTCCTGGAGATAGTATACCTTCTGGAGGGCTGAAATTGGTATTGGCACCGCTGCCCGAGGCGGACCATTGCAGGTTGCCCTGATAATTTTGTGATAACAGCAAGGTGGCCGTGCAGCTATAATGGCTCCCTTGTTTCAAACAATCTTGGCTTAACTGGAAACTTGATGGCGTCACTTTCAGCACCGAAAAGGGTATGGGTGTTGGAGTTGCAGTAGGTGAGGATATCGCGGTGGGTGCTGCCTTTGAGACCGGTGTAGGTTCAGGTGTGGGGGTTGATGTTGCAGTTGGCGTCAACACATGAGTTGGAGTTGGCGGAGCAGTGGGTATATGTTTGTGCGAAATAGCAGTGGGGCTGGATTGTGGTGAGTGGGTAGATGGTAATTTTGAGTGGGTAGATGGTAATTTAA